>JAWWPH010000518.1:0-3008 GCA_033850875.1 Nocardioidaceae bacterium
GCCGAGTAGTCGATACCCTGGCCGGGATGCAGGTGCAGAGCCTGCACGACGGCCGCCGCCTTGTCATTGCCCTGCCGGCGAAGGTTCGCCACCGCCTCGGCCTGGGACACCCCGGGCGGAAGTCTGCCGCCGATGAAGCCGGTGAAGATGATGTCGGTCGCGTGGCCGAGGAGCTTGGGTCCCACGACGCTCAGCCCGACGGCGACCACCGCCAGGGCGCCGACGGCCCAGACCAGCGGCGCCTGCGGCTGCAGGTAGCTCAGCAGCCTGCGCGCCGACGAACGGAAGTCCTCGGGCTTGGCGGGCGGTCCCTGCATGGCCAGCGGGCCCCGGCCACTCATGCGGCCTCCTCCTCAGTGAGCTGCGACAGCACGATCTCGCGATAGGTACCGCACCCGGCCATGAGCTCCTCGTGGGTGCCCGTACCGACGACGCACCCCTCGTCGAGCACCACGATGCGGTCGGCCCGCCGGATCGTGCTCACGCGCTGAGCGACGATCACGACGGCGGCGTCGAGGGTCACGGGCCGCAGGGCCAGCCTCAGCGCCGCGTCCGTCGCGTAGTCGAGCGCCGAGAAGGAGTCGTCGAAGAGGTACACCCGGGGCCGCTTGACCAGGGCCCGCGCGATGGCAAGGCGCTGACGCTGTCCGCCGGAGACGTTGGTCCCGCCCTGGGCGATGGGCGCGTCGAGCTTCTCGGGCATCGCGGCGACGAAGTCGTCGGCCTGCGCGATCTCGAGTGCCTCCCAGAGCTCCGTGTCGGTCGCGTCGGGGCGTCCGTACCGCAGGTTGCTCGCGACGGTACCGGTGAACAGGTACGGCCGCTGGGGCACCAGGCCGATAGCGGACCACACGTCGTCGGGCACGAGCTCGCGGACGTCGACCCCGTCGAGCCGGACGGCGCCGCCCGTCACGTCGATGAGCCGCGGGATGAGGTTCAGCAGGGTGCTCTTGCCGCTCCCCGTGGACCCGATGACGGCCGTCGTCTCACCCGGCCGCGCGACGAGGTCGATACAGTGCAGCACCTCCTTCTCGGCTCCCGGATAGGCGAAGCTGGCCCCGCTCACCTCCACGAGCCCGGCCTGCACGGGGCGCCGGACCGCCCCTTCGCGGGCCACGACGCTCGGTCCCGTGTCCAGCACCTCGCTGATCCGCTCGGCGGACACCTCCGCGCGTGGGAACAGCATGAACATGAAGGTGGCCATCATGACGGCCATGAGGATCTGGATGAGGTAGCTCTGGAAGGCCACGAGCGTCCCCACCTGCATGCCGCCGCTGCCGATCCGGAGTCCGCCGAACCAGGTCGCCGCCACGACGGACGCGTTCAGGGTCAGCATCACGATCGGGAACATCAAGGAGGTCAGCCGGCCGACGGCGATGGCGGTCTGCATGTTGTCGCGGTTCGCCACGCCGAACCGCTCTCGCTCGTACCCCTCCTTCACGAACGCCCGGATGACCCGGATACCCGTGATCTGCTCACGCATGACCCGGTTGATCGTGTCGATCTTCGTCTGCATGAGCCGAAACAGCGGGCGCAGCTTGCGGATGACGAGCCCGACACTCAGTGCGAGCGCCGGCACCACGACCACGAGCAGCGTGGAGAGCTTGAGGTCCTGACGCAGCGCCAGCACGATCCCGCCGAAGCACATGATCGGCGCAGCGACCATGAACGTGAACGTCATGAAGACGATCATCTGGACCTGCTGGACGTCGTTGGTCGACCTCGTGATGAGCGTGGAGGCGCCGAACTGGGCGACCTCGCGGGCGGCAAAGGTCTGGACCTTGTTGAACACCGCTGCGCGGAGGTCCCGGCCGAGCGCCATGGCTGTCCGGGCCCCGAAGTACACCGCGACCACGGCGCAGACGATCTGAACGAGGGTGACGACCAGCATCACCGCGCCGGTACGGACGATGTAGCCGGTGTCGCCGGTGACGACGCCCTTGTCGATGATGTCGGCGTTCAGGCCGGGCAGGTACAGGTTCGCCATGGTCTGGACGAGCTGGAAGACGAGCACCATTGCGATCGGACGCCCATAAGGACGCAGATAGGCGCGCAACAGCGGTATGAGCATGGTCCTCCGCAGACTTGTCGGGCACCGGCCGAAGCCGCCCGACCAGGCTACCCGCAGACCCCGCCGGTCCCCCTGACGAATGTCACGACCCGGCCCGCCCGCCGGTCAGGTGTCACGAAGGGCGTCGTCGAGCACCGTGTGCTCGGCGGCCTGCATGAGTGCGGCGAGCGTCAGGGCAGCCCCGCGCAGGCGTGACCGCTCCACGTCGCTCATGCGCGAGAGCACGGGCTCGAGTGCGGCCGCCCGGGCTCGACGAACCTCCTGCAGCACGTCGCGGCCCTGCGGCGTCAAGGAGATGAGGACCGCCCGGCCGTCGGCAGGGTCGAGATCCCTGGCGACCCAGCCATGCTCCTCCAGCCGCTGGACCTGGTTGGTCATGGTCGGCTGGCTGCAGTGGTCGGCCCGAGCGAGGTCACCGATCCGGGCTGCACCCATCGTGTCGATCTGGGCCAGCAGCCGGGCCTGGGCGGGAGGAATGGCGAGCTCGGCGTGGAACGTCGCCCACCGGTTGACCCGCGCGATCACGCTGAGCAGCTCCGCACCGTCTGCCGTCAGGTCCTCGTCTGCCACGGCACCCAATCTACCCAGCGGGCGGATGCGCGACTCGGCTCGGCCGACCGTGTGTCCGTGCCGACGCGCAGTTCCTCGAGCAGCCGCCGCCTGTCCGTCTGGTTAGGGCTCGCTCTGTTCGTTGTCCTCCTCGACCCGGGCCCTTATCGGGAGCACGACCCAGAGCACGAAGAAGATCACGGCGAGAACGGCGGTGACGCTGACGGCCAGGACCCGCGACGTCAGGAAGTCCAGGACCATCAGCATCGCGCCGGTGATGCAGACGAATAGGAAGGCGAGACCCGCTCCGACGTACCGCGTGGACGCCCGGATCAGGTCGTCCTTCATCCCGCGGCGGAAGATGAGCCGGTGGAAGGGCACCGGCCCG
>JAWWPH010000519.1:0-5142 GCA_033850875.1 Nocardioidaceae bacterium
ACTCGTCGACGTACCGGATCTCCCTACCCGTGAGCCGAGACAGGGTCGCGGCCGCCTCGGCCAGCGTCAAGGCCGACGGCCCCGTCAAGTCGTACGTGGCGTCCACATGCGCCTCAGGATCCAGCAGGACCGTGGCCGCAACCTCGGCCACATCCTCTTGAGCCACCGCCGCCAGCCGTCCGTTCCCGGCCGGTCCCCGCAGGGCTCCGTCATCGCCGACCATGCGCGGCAGGAAGTTCGCGTAGAGACTGTCACGCAGGAAGGTGAACGACATGCCGGACGCCCGGAGGTGGTCCTCGGTATGGGCGTGGTCTCGGCCAAGGGTGAACGTCGAGCGAGGCGACGCACCGACGAACGACGTGTAGACGACATGCTCGACGCCGGCCGCAGCGGCGGCATCGACGAACGCGCGGTGCTCATCGAGCCGGGTGGCAGACTCCGCCGCTGACACCATCAGCAGCACCCTTGTGCCGCGCAGCGCCTCGACCGACCGTTCCCCGTCGCCGTACACGCTCTTCAAGGCGACCGCCCCCGGGAGGTGCGGAGCCCGCTCCGGTGAGCGAACCAGCAGACGCATCGAGGCACCGGCGGCAGCGAGCCGAGCCGCCACCAAGCCACCGACGCGACCCGTCGATCCGGTCACGGCCAAGGGGAGGTTGCTCGCAGGGTTGCCGTTCACGACCGCTTCCTCTTCTCTCGAGGCTTCACTGTGAGCCTGATCGGCGTCCCGACGAACCCGAAATCCTCGCGCAGCCTGCGCTCGATGAACCGGGTGTACGCCGGCTCGAGCGGCCCGGTCGTGAAGATCACGAACTTCGGCGGAGCCACGCTCGGCTGAGTCGCGAAGAGGATTCGCGACTGCTTGCCGCCGCGGACCGGATGGGGGTGCGCCGAGACCAGGCGACCCAGGAAGGCGTTCAGCTCGCCGGTGGGTACCCGCGTCTCCCAGCCTCCGAGCGCACGGTCGAGCGCCGGGACGAGCCGGTCCACATGCCAGCCGGTCAGCGCGGTGACATTGATGCGCGGCGCCCACTGGACCCGGACGAGCTCCCGCTCCATCTCACGGTCCAGGTAGCGGCGGCGCTCCTCGTCGACCAGGTCCCACTTGTTGAACGCGATCACCACCGCGCGTCCCGACTCCTCCACGGTGGAGATGATCCGCTGGTCCTGCTCGGTCAGCGGCTGCCCGGCGTCGATCACCACGACCGCCACCTCCGCGCGCTCGATCGCCCCCGCGGTGCGCAGGCTGGCGTAGAACTCGTGGCCGCTGGCCTCCTTGACCCGACGCCGGATGCCGGCGGTGTCGATGAACTGCCATGTGCGCCCGCCGAGCTCGACGATCTCGTCGACCGGATCCACCGTCGTACCGGCCACGTCGTGGACGACCACGCGGTTCTCGCCGGCGAGCCTGTTCAGGAGGCTGGACTTGCCGACGTTCGGCTTGCCGACGATGGCGATCCGACGTGGACCCCGGGGCGCGTCGAAGACCTGGTCGGGTGCGGCCGGAAGCGCTTCCAAGATGGCGTCCAACAGGTCCCCGCTCCCCCGGCCGTGCAGGGCCGAGACGGGGTACGGCTCACCGAGGCCGAGATTCCACAACGCGGCAGCATCGGCCTCGGTCCGGGCGTCGTCCACCTTGTTGGCGGCGAGAACAACGGGCTTGCCGGCACGACGCAGGACCCGCACGACCGTCTCGTCGGTGTCCGTGATCCCGATGGCGGCGTCCACCACGAAGAGCACGGCGTCGGCAAGGCGTACCGCTATCTCGGCCTGCAGCGACACCTGCTCTGCGAGGCCACGTGCGTCGGGATCCCACCCCCCGGTGTCCACGACGGTGAAGCGTCGACCGTTCCAGTCGGCGTCATAGGGCACCCGGTCACGGGTGACTCCCGGGACGTCCTCGACGACGGCCTCTCGACGGCCGAGGATGCGGTTCACGAGCGTCGACTTCCCGACATTGGGGCGACCCACGACCGCCAGGACGGGAGCGGGTCCCTCGTCCGCCGCTGTGGCAGCGTCTTCCGGCTCGCCGTACTCAGACATCGGTCGACCCAGAGACGCGCTCACGCGCCAACCCGACGATCTCGGCGATGACCTCCCGCAGACTCAGATGCGTCGAGTCGATCGCGACCGCGTCCCGAGCGGCACTGAGCGGCGCCGTGGGCCGGCCCGAGTCGTACGCGTCGCGCTCGCGCAGCGCCGCCTCGACGGTCGCCACGTCCGTTGCCGAGCTCCGGGCCAGCTCGCTCGAGCGTCGATGCGCCCTCGCGGCCGGGTCAGCGCTCAGGTACACCTTCAGCGCCGCCTGCGGGGCCACGACCGTACCGATGTCACGACCCTCCACCACGATCCCGCCTCGGCCGATGATCCCTCGCTGCTGCGCCACCAGCAGCTCCCGTACATGCGGCACCGCGCTGACCGGGCTGACCGTCGCCGTGACCTGGTCGGACCTGATCTCGCGGGAGACGTCGCGGCCGTTCAGGCTGATGGTCGCCAACTCCGGGTTGGTACCCGAGGCGATGACCGCTGAGTCGGCGTGCCGCGCGACCGCATCGGCGTCGTTCACGTCGACGCCGTCGAGGAGCATGTGCCAGGTCATCGCCCGGTACATCGCCCCGGTGTCCAGATAGCGCAGTCCGAGCTCGTGCGCCACCCCGCGGCTCGCCGACGACTTGCCGGAGCCGGCCGTGCCGTCGATGGCGATCACGAGGGCGCCGAGATCAGTAGTCACCGTGAGAGGCTACCGGTGCGCGGTCCAGCGACGAGCCTGAAGCTGCGCCGTGAGCCACTCCGCGCGGTCGTCGGCGACGTCGAGCTCCACCAGACCTGAGCGTCGCGCCGGGTCGTGGTCGATCCGCAGGTCCTCGATGTTGACGTTCGCCTCCGCGGCGTCGGCGAAGAGCCGCGCCAGTGCGCCCGGCTCGTCGGGGATCGTGACCGTGACGGTCGCCAGGGCCAGACTCGGCCCGCCGTGCTTGCCGGGTATCGCCGAAACGCCGGCCACGCCTGCCCGCAGCAGCTGCTCGACGGCCCTCGCGTCGCGGGCCTCCAGCGAACCGATCATCGCGTCGATCTCCGCGCGCAGCTCGTGCAGCAGCACGCCGAGCGCGTCGGCGTTGGCGGTGACGATCTGGCACCACAGCCCCGGGTCGCCGGCCGCCACCCTCGTCACGTCGCGCAGGCCCTGCCCGCTCAGGCTGAGGTGGTCACCCGGCGCCTCGACCAGGCGGCCCGCAGTCAGCGCCGCCACCACGTGCGGGAGGTGCGAGACCCTGGCGACGGCCTCGTCGTGGTCGCCGGTCGTCATCCGCACCACGACGGCACCACAAGCCCGCACCAGCCGCACGACGCGGTGGACGGCGGCCGGGTTACAGTCCTGCCGGTCGACGACCGCCCAGGTGCGCCCGTCGAACAGGTCGGCGGCTGCGGCGAGCGGACCCGACCGCTCGCTCCCCGCCATCGGGTGCCCCCCGACGTACCGGCTCAGGTCGACGCCTCTGCTCTGGAGGTACTCCAGCGGTTTCGACTTGACGCTCCCGACATCGGTCACCACGGCCGCAGGGAAGTCCGCGAGCGCACGCGCGATCTCGGCCCCCAGCTGGTCCGGAGGTGTGGCGACCACGACGAGCGACGGACTCCCGGTGATGGGGCCGTCGGAGCCGGCACCCCGAGACGACGCCACATGGGCTACCGCGACATCCACATCGCGGATGAACGTCGGTACCCCGGCACGGGACAGGGCCATCGCGACGGAGGCGCCAATCAGACCCGCGCCGACCACGAGGACCGGACCGAGCGGCGGCTCGACCGTCGCCGAGGCGTCGGCGTCCCGGTCTGCTCCTGTCGAGGCGGTCGTCATAGCGGCAAGCCTAGTGACGCCTGCCCGGACCGATGACCGCTGCTCAGAGGCCGACCGCGTCCAGCAGCGTGCCCAGCTCGTCCCTGGTCAGTTCGCGTACGTGACCGGTCGGTAGGCCGTGCAGGCGGATCGGGCCGATCGCTGTGCGCGACAAGCGAAGCACCGGGTGGCCGACCGCGGCCAGGAGCCGCCGGACGATCCGGTTGCGCCCCTCGTGCAGCACCACCTCCACGATCGAACGCCCCGGCTGGCCGGCGGCGGCCGGCTGCGTGAGCGTCACCTTGAAGGCGTCGACGGCCACCGGTCCGTCGTCCAGCTCGACCCCGGCCAGCAGGGAAGCGCGCACGGTGGGCCGCACGACGCCCTCGACGTGCGCGACATACGTCTTCTGCAGCTCGTACGACGGGTGCGCCAGCCGGTGCGCGAACTCTCCGTCGTTGGTCAGTACGATCAGGCCGTCGGTATCAGTGTCGAGCCGCCCCACGTGGAACAGGCGCTCCGGCCGCTCACCCAGCAGCCCGCTCAGGTCCGGTCGCCCCGACTCGTCCGCCATCGAGCTGACGACCCCGCGCGGCTTGTTCGCCACCAGGTACACGTGCTGGTGTGCGACCGGGATCCGCCTACCGTCCACCCGGATGACGGCCGACTCGGGGTCGACGCGGGCGCCGAGCTGGGTGACGACGGTGCCGTCGACCTCGACGCGGCCCTCGGCCATCAACGTCTCGCACTTGCGGCGGCTCGCCACCCCCGCCGCCGCCAGTACCTTCTGCAGGCGGGGGGCTGGCGCGCCGACGCCGGCCGAGGGAGCCTCCTTCGGCGGCGGCGGAGGGTCGGCCGCCTCTTCGTTCACGGCTCGTCGACCGCGTCGGTCAGCGCCAGCTCACCCTCCAGCTCGGCCATCTCCGGCAGGAAGGGCGCAATCTCGGGGAGGTCCTCGAGCGTCGTCAGTCCCATCCGTTCGAGGAAGTAGCCCGTCGTCGCGTAGAGGTGAGCGCCCGTCTCCGCGTCCGTGCCCGCCTCCAGCACGAGCCCCCGCGCGACCAGGGTCCGGATGACACTGTCGACGCTGACTCCGCGGATCGCGGAGATCCGCGCCCGGCTCACAGGCTGCAGGTACGCCACGTTCGCCAGCGTCTCCTGAGCCGCCGAGGTCAGCCGCGCCTGCTCGCTGTCGACCACGAAGCGCTCCACCAGCGGGGCGAACTCGGCCCGGGAGTAGAACCGCCAGCCCGCACCCACCTGCCGCAACTCGAAGCCTCGGCCCTGTCCGGTGTACTCCTCGG
>JAWWPH010000001.1:0-2944 GCA_033850875.1 Nocardioidaceae bacterium
GCACCGGCGATCCGGCGCAGGTCGTCGACGTCGTACGCCATCCCGGAGCCGGCGCCGCCCATCGTGAACGACGGCCGGACCACCACCGGGTAGCTGAGCCGCTCGACCCCGGCCAGGCAGTCGGCCATGGAGTGGCAGATCACGCTGGCGGCGACCTTCCCGCCGAGCGACTCGACGATGCCCTTGAACGTCTGCCGGTTCTCGCCGGCCTCGATCGCCTCGATCGACGCGCCGATCAGCTCGACGTCGTACTTCTCGAGCACGCCGGAACTCGCCAGTGCCATCGCCGTGTTGAGAGCGGTCTGTCCCCCGAGCGTCGCCAGCAGGGCGTCGGGGCGCTCCTTGTCGATCACCTTCTCCACCACCTCGGGGGTGATCGGCTCGACGTACGTCGCGTCGGCGAGCTCCGGGTCGGTCATGATCGTCGCTGGGTTGGAGTTCACCAAGATGACCCGGATGCCCTCGTCCTTGAGGACCCGGCAGGCCTGGGTACCGGAGTAGTCGAACTCGCACGCCTGCCCGATCACGATGGGGCCGGAGCCGATCACCAGTACCGACTCGATGTCCGTACGCGCCCTCACTTCTCCTCCTCCCGCCGAGACGTCGCCGACGGCTCGGTTCTGTCGGCGTGTCGGCCCCGCGTTGACGTCTCGGCGGCCATCAGCGCGACGAACCGGTCGAACAGGTAGCCGGCGTCGTGCGGGCCGGCGGCGGACTCCGGGTGGTACTGCACGCTGAAGGCGGGGCGGTCGACGAGCCGCAACCCCTCGATGACGTCGTCGTTCAGGCATACATGGGTGACCTCCGCGAGCCCGTACGCCGTGTCGACCCGCCGCGGACCGGGCAGTCTGCGCCCGCTCGAGGCGACATCTCCGCCCGCTCGACCGGACATTCCTGCCCGGTCGGCGGAGGAGGCGGGTGCATCTGCGCCCGCTCGACCGGACATTCCTGCCCGGTCGGCGGAGGGGGCGGGCCAGCCGACGGCGAAGCCGTGGTTGTGCGACGTCACCTCGACCTTTCCCGTGTCGAGGTCGAGCACCGGGGAGTTGATGCCCCGGTGGCCGTACTTCAGCTTGTACGTCGGCAGCCCCAGCGCCCGGCCGAACAGCTGGTTTCCGAAGCAGATCCCGAAGTACGGCACGCCCTGCTCCAGAACGGCACGCAGTACACCGACCTGCACGTCGGAGGCGGCCGGGTCACCCGGCCCGTTGGAGAAGAACACCCCGTCGACGTCGAGGCCGAGCAGCTCGTCGGCGGTCGAGGCCGCCGGCACCACGACCACCTCGACCCCGCGAGACGCGAGCATCGCCGGCGTAGTGGCCTTGATCCCGAGGTCGACGGCGGCCACCCGGAAGCGCGTCCTGCCGACGGCAGGCACCGTGTACGGCTCCCGGGTACTGACGGCGTCGGCCAGCGCGGCTCCGCTCATCTGCGGAGCGGTACGGACCCGGGCCAGCAGCCGGTCGGCATCGGCCTCGGTCGTCGAGATCGCCACCCGCATCGCCCCGCGCTCACGCAGGTGCCGGGTGAGCGCGCGCGTGTCGACGCCGCTGATGCCCACGACGCCCTGAGCCGCCAGCTCCTCGGCGAGGCTGCGCCGCGACCGCCAGCTGCTCGCGACCCGCGCGGGGTCGCGGACGACGTAGCCGGCGACCCAGATCCGGGCAGACTCGCCGTCCTCGTCGTTGACACCGGTGTTGCCGACGTGCGGTGCCGTCATCACGACGACCTGCCGGTGGTACGACGGGTCGGTGAGCGTCTCCTGGTACCCCGTCATGCCGGTAGCGAAGACCGCCTCGCCGATCGTCTCACCGCTTGCCCCGAACGACTCGCCGCGGAAGCTGCGGCCGTCCTCCAGGACCAGCAGGGCCGGCGTGGGCGTCATCGCACTCTCCATTGGCTCGCACGCCGGTCGGACGCGTCTTCCCGCCTCCCTCGCGGGAAGCAGTTCGCTCCTCGGGCGGCGGAAGGACCTGACCCCTGGGCGGGAAGGACCTGACCCCTCGGCAGGAAGGACCTGACCCCTCGGCGAGTGGGCGCGGTCACTGGAGCTTGCCGTCGAGCACGGTCGGCCGGCCCGCCAAGAAGGTCGCCACGACGGCCCCCGGCAGCTCCATCCCGGCGAACGGGGTGTTGCGCGACAGTGACGCCGAGTCGGCGGGGTCGACGACGCGACGTGCCGAGGGGTCCACCAGCGTGAGGTGGCCGGGGGCGCCGACCTGGAGCTGCTGGCCGTGGTCGCCGAGCCGGCCGATCCGCGCGGGCCGGACCGACATCCGGTCGGCGACACCGTCCCAGCCCATCAGCTCGCTGTCGACCATCACGTGCTGGACGACGCTCAGCGCGGTCTCGAGCCCGAGCATGCCCATCGCCGCGGCTGACCACTCGCACTCCTTGTCCTCCGTCGGATGGGGGGCGTGGTCGGTGGCGACGCAGTCGATCGTGCCGTCCGCCAGCCCGGCCCTCAGCGCCTGCACGTCGTCCGCGGTCCGGAGTGGTGGATTGACCTTGTAGAGGGGGTCGTACGTTGCGACGAGCTCGTCGGTGAGGAGCAGGTGGTGGGGCGTCACCTCGGCCGTGACGTTCCACCCTTTCGCCTTGGCCCAGCGGACGAGCTCGACGGAGCCGGCGGTGGAGACGTGGCACACGTGCAGGCGCGACCCCACGTGGCCTGCGAGCAGGCAGTCTCGGGCGACAACCGCCTCCTCCGCGACCGCCGGCCAGCCCCGCATCCCGAGCACGCCCGACATCGTGCCTTCGTTCATCTCGGCACCCTCGGTCAGCCGCGGCTCCTGGGCATGCTGGGCGATGACGCCGTCGAACGCCTTGACGTACTCGAGCGCGCGTCGCATCAGCACCGCGTCGGACACGCACGAGCCGTCGTCGGAGAAGACCCGAACCTTGGCGCGCGAGTCGGCCATTGCGCCCAGCTCGGCCAGCCGCC
>JAWWPH010000014.1:0-2912 GCA_033850875.1 Nocardioidaceae bacterium
CGACGTATCGACAAGGTGCTGGCAGAGACCTATCCCGACGCCGGCTGCGAGCTCGACTTCGCGTCGCCGTGGCAGCTGCTGATCGTCACTGTGCTGTCGGCCCAGACGACCGACAAGCGGGTCAACACCGTCAGCCCGGCACTGTTCGCGCGCTACCCGGGCCCTGCCGAGCTCGCCGCTGCCGACCCCGCGGAGGTCGAGGCGATCATCGAGCCGACGGGCTTCTTCCGGGCCAAGACCGCGTCGATCATGAAGCTGGCCGCGGCCGTGCTCGACCGCTTTGGCGGCGAGGTGCCGCCACGACTCGACGACCTGGTGACGTTGCCGGGTGTGGGCCGCAAGACCGCCAACGTGGTGCTGGGCGACGCCTTCGGCATCCCCGGGATCACCGTCGACACCCACGTCGGACGGCTCGCCCGTCGCTTCGGCTGGACCACCCAGACCGACCCGGTCAAGGCCGAGAGGGAGATCGGAAGCCTGTTCAACAAGCGCGACTGGGTGATGCTCAACCACCACCTCATCTGGCACGGCAGGCGGCGCTGTCACGCCCGGCGGCCCGCCTGCGGCGCCTGCCCGGTGGCCAGGCTGTGCCCGTCGTACGGCGCCGGGCCGACCGACCCCGTGGAGGCGGCGAAGCTGGTCCGTACGGAGGGGCGGGCGTGAGCGGACGTACCACGTCCTTGCGTACCGCCGTGCTGGTGGGCACCGTCGTGCTCGCGACCGGGTGCAGCTCGGCCGGGACACCGCAGGCTTCGTACGTGTTCAAGCCCGACCACTCCGCGGTCAAGGTCGACACACCGCAGCTGCGGGCCGAGAAGGCCGCGGCCGGGATCGAGAACTGCCCGAGGAGCCGCCCGCCCACCCGTGCCGTTGACGGCGCCAAGACCATGCCGCGAATCACGCTGCCCTGCCTCGGTGGCGGCAGGAGCGTCGACCTGGCCGGGCTCACGGGAACACCCACGGTCGTGAACTTCTGGGCCCAGTCCTGCGGACCCTGCCGAGCCGAGTCGCCGATCCTGCAACGCGTGCACGAGGCCGCCCGAGGTCGGCTCCGGGTGATCGGGGTCGACTGGGAAGACTCGCAGCCCGGCATGGCCATCGCGTTCGCCCGGCAGCTCGGGCTCACCTACCCACAGGTCGCCGACCCCGACGCCGCCACCCGCAAGCCGCTCGGCATCGCGGGGCTACCCGTCAGCGTCTTCCTCGACTCGTCGGGGCGGATCGTGCACGCCAACTACGGAGCGGTCTCTTCGACGAGCGCCCTCACCGCCCTGGTGTCGCGCTACCTCCACGTCGACGTACGGGTGCCCGGGCGATGACGGACGACGTGCGCGAGGTCCCAGCCTGGCTGCGGGAGCTGCCGACGGCGGCGCGCTCGCTGCGGGCACGTGACCTCACCGGCTTCGACGAACCCCCGGGTGCCCGCCCCCGGCCCGCTGCGGTGCTGATCCTGTTCGGCGAGGATGCGACCGGGCCGAACGTGCTGCTCCTCGAGCGCTCCTTCGACATGCGCTCGCACGCCGGCCAGGTGGCGTTCCCGGGAGGAGCCCAGGACCCCAGCGACCCCGGCCCCGTCGCCGCTGCCCTGCGCGAGGCTCAGGAGGAGACGGGACTCGACCCCCGCGGCGTGCGGGTCCTCGCGACCCTCCCGGCGCTGTGGCTGCCGCCGAGCAACTTCACGGTGACACCCGTCGTCGGATGGTGGCAGACACCGAGCGCCGTATACGCCGTCGACCCTGCCGAGACGGCGTCTGTGCACACCGTGGCCATCAGTGAGCTGCTCGACCCCTCGAACCGGGCGACGGTCCGGCACCCGTCGGGACATCTCGGCCCGGCCTTCCTGCTCGGGGACCTGGTGGTCTGGGGGTTCACCGCCGGCCTGCTGTCCCGGCTGTTGAGCGTGGCCGGCTGGGAGCTGCCGTGGGACGACACACTTGTCGTCGACCTGCCCGAGCGGCTGGTGGCCGCCTCGCTCCGCGACCTGAACCGTACGGGCGACCCCACGTGAACACCCTCGACATCGTGCTCTGCGCGTTCGCACTCGTGTATGCCCTGTCGGGCTACCAGCAGGGCTTCATCATCGGCGCCGCGGCGACGTCCGGCCTGCTGCTCGGCGGCTTCGTCGGGGTGGAGGTCACCCCCACGCTGCTCGAGAACTTCACGCCGGGTCTGTCACTGTCGGTCGCGGCCCTGGTCCTGGTGCTGTTCTGCGCCTTCGCCGGGCAGGCGATCGGCGCTTTCGTCGGCAGCCAGCTGCGCAGCCGGGTGACCTGGCGTCCGGCCCGTACCGTCGACGCGATCGGCGGCGGCGCGCTGAGTGTCGCGGCCATGCTGCTCATCGCCTGGGTGCTGGGCGTGGCCGCCAGCGGTGCCCAGGTGGGCACCCTCAACGCCGAGATCCGCGGCTCACGCGTGCTCGGCGCGGTCGACGAGGCCCTGCCCGGTGGCGCCGACCGGGTGCTGTCCGCCTTCAACTCCCTGGTCGACTCGTCGCGGTTTCCGCGCTATCTCGAGCCGTTCACGTCCGAGCACATCACCCCCGTGCGCACGCCTTCGGCCGGCATCCTGCGGGAGACCGGCGTGCGTGCGGCGCAGTCGAGCGTGGTCAAGATCATCGGCTCTGCGGCCTCGTGCGGCCGCACGCTCGAGGGCAGCGGGTTCGTCTACACCGACGGGCGCGTCATGACGAACGCCCACGTGGTCGCCGGCGTGGCCCATCCGACCGTGCTCGCCGGTGGCTCACAGTTCCGGGCCACGGTCGTGTACTACGACCCCGAGGTCGACGTCGCCGTCCTGCTCGTGCCCGACCTGCACCTCCCGGCACTCGACTTCGGCTCCGCGTCGCAGACGGGCGATGCGGCCGCCGTCCTCGGCTTCCCCGAGAACGGGCCGTACGACCAGGAGCCGGCGCG
>JAWWPH010000032.1:0-3739 GCA_033850875.1 Nocardioidaceae bacterium
CCCCCTGGACGAGCGCATCGACCGCCTCATGCATGACGTCCACGGGCTCCCCACCATGTGGCTGACCGTGAAGTCGCGGCTCTCGTCCGGGCCGTGGGGCGACGACCAGATGCGCCTCTGGAACGCCGCGCTGCTGCGCGCCTGTTCGCGCTACCCCAACATGCGCGTGTACGACTGGCGCTCCCAGGTGCAGGACAACTGGTTCATCTCCGACGGCATCCACTACACCTCGGCCGGATACCAGCAGCGTGCGCGGCGCACCGCGCAGGCGCTGGCTCTGGCCTTCCCCGCGAACGGACAGTCCCCGCACAGCTGCTTCGTGCGGCCCTAGCCGCAGCGCGTCCTCCGCCCTTCGACCATGCCGTGCGAGCCACCGCGGGGCTGGGTAGGTTTGCGGGATGCGCTTCGGATTGTTCATTCCACAGGGCTGGCGGCTCGACCTGGTGGGGATCGAGCCCGCCAAGCACTGGGAGACCATGCTCGAGATCGCTCAGCTGGCCGAGCAGAGCACGTACGAGTCGATCTGGGTCTATGACCACTTCCACACCGTGCCGGTGCCGACGGACGAGGTGACGTACGAGGCGTGGAGCCTGATGGCCGCGTTCGCCGCCGCGACCGAACGGGTGCGCTTGGGCCAGATGTGCACGTGCATGAGCTACCGCAACCCCGCCTACCTGGCGAAGGTGGCCGCGACGATCGACGTCATCTCGGGCGGTCGCGTCGAGATGGGCATCGGCGGTGGTTGGTACGAGCACGAGTGGCGTGCCTACGGCTACGGGTTCCCCTCGGCTGGTGAGCGACTGGGCCGCCTCGACGAGGGTGTACAGATCATGCGGCAGCTGTGGAGTACAGGGACCGCGACGCTCGACGGACGGTACTACCAGGTCGATGGCGCGATCAGTCGCCCGCTGCCCCTGCAGGAGGGCGGGGTGCCGCTCTGGATCGCCGGTGGCGGTGAGCGCAAGACGCTCCGCACCGCCGCGGAGTACGCGCAGTACACGAACTTCGCCAACACACCGGAGGAGTTCACGCGCAAGTCCGAGATCCTGGCCGGGCACTGCCGCGACGTCGGCACCGACTTCGACGCGATCGTGCGGTCGGCGAACTTCAACGTCATCGTCGGCGAGACAGCCGCCGACGCCCAGGAGCGGCTGCAACGGATTCTGGCCCGGTTCCGGCCGTTCCTCGACACGACGGAGCTGGGTGACCTCGAGCGGCAGCTGGGGAACGAGCCGCTGGTCGGGACGCCGGAGCAGATCGTCGAGAAGCTCAACGAGATGCAGCGGTTGGGCATGACGTACGCCATCACCTACTTCCCCGAGGCCGCGTACGACCGGTCGGGCATCGACCTGTTCACCCGCCACGTGATGCCGGCGGTGGACGCGTAGCGACTCGGGCACGGTCGCCCGAGATCCGCCGCGTCGGGGGGGAGCTGCACGCGCGTGATCGCGCCCGGCTGATCGTGACTGCCTACGGGAGCGGCCTCGTCACACCGCGCCCGCCGTCTCGAGGCTGATCGACGGGCCGCGGCAGGGGACCCCGCACCGGCGGGCTCGTCGGTGCATCCGCCGAGAAGACGGGAGCGACCCTCTGATGAGGCAGCCCTGCAACGCGACGCTACGTGGCGGGGGTGCGCTCCAGCATGGCCCGGAGCTCACTGGCCCGGACCGGCTTGGAGAGATAGCTCTCCATGCCCGCCGCGCAGCAGGCCTCCTTGTCGCCGTCGAGGGTGCTCGCCGTCAGGGCGATGATGAAGGGCTGGCGCCCCGCGGGTACCTGCTCACGGATGTGCCGGGTGGCCTCGAGCCCGTCCATCAGCGGCATCTGAATGTCCATGAGCACGACGTCGTAGCGCGTGCGTGCGACGGCTGCAACCGCTGCGCGCCCGTCACTGACGACGTCGACGCGATGCCCGAGCTTGCGAAGCATCAGCTCTCCGACGCGTTGGTTCACCAGGTTGTCCTCCACGAGCAGGACATGCATGGATGCGGTCACGCGCGGCGCGCCGACGACGCGGCCGACAACCGTGTCCGCGCGCGTTGGTTCGCCACCCAAGGCGACAGCGAGCATGTTCGCCAGCTGGCCGTTGCACACCGGCTTGGTCACGAAACCCGCGAACGGGTGGTCCTCGGTCCGCGGACGTGAGCCGAGAGTCGTCAGCAACACGATCGGCGAGCCAGAGCTCGGCCCGCCCCGGGCGCGCAGGAGGTCGCCGAGCTCGACCCCGTCCCCTTCTCGCGCACTCAGGTTGACCACGGCGACGGCATAGGCGAGGCCCCGGTCCACCAGGCGCAGCGCCTGCTCGCGGCTCGGTGCGCTCATGCAGGTCATCCCCATCCGTGTGAGCTGGCGCGCGAGGATGCGCCGGCTCGTGGAGTGGTCGTCCACGAGCAGGACCGAGCGCTGCATCAACTGCGGATCCGGTGTCGAGGCGCACGTCGGGCCCTCCTGGTCGTCGACTGCATCGAGTGACAACGTGACCGTGAACGTCGTGCCGACCTCCGGCGTGCTCCTGACTTCGATGCCGCCCCGCATGGCCTCAGCCAACCGCTGGCTGATCGCCAAACCGAGACCCGTGCCTCCATAGACACGGGTGGTCGACGCGTCGACCTGGCTGAAGGACTTGAACAGCCGACATACCGCATCCTTCGCAATGCCGATGCCGGTATCGGTGACGGTCAGCGTCACCAGGACACCTCCGTCCTGGCGACGGCAAGCTCCTTCGACCAGGACGTGTCCCTCCGCGGGGAACTTCACCGCGTTCGACAGCAGGTTGGTGACGATCTGGCGCAGACGGACCACATCCCCGCTCACTCGGGAGCCGCAACTGTCGTCGACGTCGCATAACAGGACGAGACCCTTGGCCTGCGCCGTCCCCGCGACCAGCCCCAGGCACGACTCCACCTCGTCCCGGAGGGAGAAGGGTGCGACTTCGAGCTCCAGCTCACCGGAGTCGATCTTGGAGAAGTCGAGGATGTCGTTGATGACGGCGATGAGGGTGTCGCCGCTGGAACGAACCGTCTCCACGAACTCCTGTTGCTGGGTGTCGAGATTTGTCTGCTCGAGCAGGTCCGTCATGCCGATCACAGCATTCATGGGTGTACGGATCTCATGGCTCATGGTCGCCAGGAACGCCGACTTCGCCGCGGTCGCCGCCACGGCGGCGTCGCGGGCCTCGGCGATCGCGTCGTAGGCGGACAGGGCGGCGTCGCGTGCCTCGGCAGTGGCCGCGATGGCCTCGCGTTGCGCGGTCACATCCAAGGCCACGCTGCAGACAGCGTGGACCGACCCGCTGGCGTCGAGAAGGGGGAACTTCGCGAGGTCGTAGTGGCGAGTGCCCTGGGGACCATCGAACTCCACCTCGAACCGGTACAGGCCGTCGTGGGCCTGCAGGTCGTGCAGCTGGGCCTTGGATGCCAGACCCGGGTCGATGACAGCGTCCGTCTTCCCGACCAACTCTGCTTCGGTCTTATGCGTCGCCTCCTCGAAAGCCGGGTTCACCATCAGGTAACGGCCCTCGATGTCCTTGACGTAGATCAGGGCGTGGCTGCTCTCGACAATGGTGGACAGCATGGCGGCGTTGGCATCTCGCTCTGCGGTGACGACCAGCTCGCTGGCTTGCGCTCGACCCTTCTGTTCCAGTGCGTCTCTCACAGCGGACGTGAGCGCGGTGAAGTCCTCCCCGAGGGACACGATCTCGGCTGGACCGGACACCGCCAGGGTCGCCGGCACCTCCCCG
>JAWWPH010000082.1:0-8787 GCA_033850875.1 Nocardioidaceae bacterium
GTACCGGCGGACTCTCGTGGTGGGAGCCCTCGACGCGGCAGGCATCCCCGAGCTCGGCTGGGGCGATCCGATGAAGTGGGTCGCCGAGACGGTCTGATCGGCGGTCCCCGGCCCGCTCCGTGCCGTGGGTCGAGTCGATCCGCGCAGATGCGGGAGTGGCCGGCCGCTCAGCCCGAACCGTCGAGCCGCTCCGAGCGCCAGCACCGGGCGGTGTACGGCAGCTCGACCCGCGCGTCGGCACCCGCCGCGGAGTCGAAGAGCCGGCCCACACTCTCCAGCAGTCGACGACGTCGCGTCGACGAGAGCGCGATGACGTAGGACCTGGACGCGGCGAGCCCGACCAGTCCTGCGCGGTCCAGCGTCTGGGTGAACGGGAACTCCGCCGCCTCCAACGGTCCGAACAGAGTGCTCTCCTCGACTGCCCGGACGGAGTCGGTGGCCCAGTGTCCGACGAGATCGGGTGGTTGGGCCGCCCGGAGCAGCTCGCCGAGCTCGGCGGCCCATCCGTCAGTCTCACTGCGGATGTTCCATACCAACGCCAGCAGGCCACTCGGCTTCAGTACGGCTGCGACCTGCGGCAGCGCGGCAGCGGCGTCGAACCAGTGGAAGGCGGTCGCCACCGTCACCACGTCGAACGACCCCGGCGCGAACGGCAGTGCCTCTGCCGCCGACTGCACGAGTGGCACCTCGAGGCCACGGGCGGCGAGCTTCGCCAGCATGGCGCGACTCGGCTCGGCTCCGACGACGGTGTGGCCGGCTGTCACCAGCGCATGTGTCAGCGACCCGCTTCCGGCGCCGAGATCCAGCACGCTCCTGCGCACGCTCCCGACCAGCCACGCGACGGCGCCGGAAGGGTAGCCGGGCCGGTGGGTCGCATACACCTCCGCCTCGCGCCCGAATGCCGCACCCAGCCGCCGGCGTACACCCGCCGCCGGCCCTTCCGCTCCACCCGAAGGGTCCGACCCGGTGGCAGCCCCGGCGCCCTCGACGTCGGATCCATCGGGTCGCCGTGGCCGAGCGGGTCGCGCAGGCGGCGGCGTAGGAGCTCCTGCCGAGGTCAAGCGGTCGTCAAGGGGTCAGGGCGTCGCGCACCGGGACGAACTTGGCCGCCGCCTCGGCGAGCTCCGACTCGGGGTCGGAGTCGGCCACGATGCCGCAGCCGGCGAACAGCCGTACCCTGGCGCCGTCGTACTCCGCGGACCGCAGCGCGATCCCCCATTCGCCGTCACCGTCGGCGTCCATCCAGCCGACCGGACCGGCGTAGCGGCCGCGATCCATCTGCTCGAGCTCGGCGATCAGCGCGACGGCCTCCCGGGTAGGAGTGCCGCCGACGGCCGCGCTGGGATGCAGCGCCGCCGCCAACTCGAGCGCCGAGGCCGGCCCGTCGAGGACACCGGTCACATCGGTGGCGAGGTGCATGACGTTGGGCAGGTGGAGCACGAAGGGGCTCTCGGGGACGTTCATGCTGGTGCAGTACGGCGCCAGCGCATCGGCGACCGACCGTACGGCGAACTCGTGCTCCTCGAGGTCCTTCGACGAGCGTGCCAGGGTCGCGGCGAGGGCCAGGTCGGACGCGTCGTCTCCCGTCCTGCGGATCGTCCCGGCCAGCACCCGGCTCGTCACCAGGCCACGCTCGCGACGGACCAGCATCTCGGGCGTGGCGCCGAAGAGACCGTCCACGTTGAACGTCCAGCACGACGGGTACCGATCCGCCAGCCAGGCCAGCGCCGAGCGTACGTCGAGCGGCTCGTCGAGCTGGGCGATCAGGTCGCGGGCCAGCACCACCTTGTCGAGCCGCCCGGCCCGGATACGCCGGACCGCCTCCGCGACCGCGAGCCCCCAGCTGGCGCCGCTCTGGGCGCCGTCGGTGAACACCGCTCCGGTGGGGGTGACGAACGGCTCCTGCGGTCGCAGCGCCGGCGCAGCCGGCAGCGCCCCCGCGGAGATCGTCGTGACCCAGGCCCGCGAACCTCTCCGGCCCACGACCACCTCGGGTACGACCAGGACCGACCTGCCAGGCGTGTCGGCGTATCCGAAGGAGCCGAAGCAGACCAGACCGCTGCCCGGGACGTCGACCTCGTCGCGTGCGACGCTGTGCCGGGTCAGCTCGCGCCACCAGCGGCTCGCGGTCTCGAACCGATCCGGACCGCCGCACTCGAACCGGGCCGTCTCTCCCCACGCGACCAGCCCGTCGCCGCGGTGCACCCACGACAACGGAGAGTGCCGCGGCAGCAGCGACATCAGGGAGTCCGGTGTTTCGACCTCCGTGCTGCGGACGACCAGGGGGGCGGCGGCGTGTGCACTGCTCGCGAGGGTTGTCACAGTTCACCAGCGTAATCCGCCACCGTCGCGGGCCCGCACGCCCGTCAGCGCAGACCAGCGCGACGGCATGCGACGCTGGTGACCATGAGCCGCGCCCGTCTGGACAAGCAGCCGCGCGAGGTGGCCGCCATGTTCGACGGCGTCGCCGAGCGCTACGACGTCACCAACGACGTGCTGTCGCTGGGGCAGGACAGGCTCTGGCGGCGCGCTGTCGTCTCCGCGGTGGACGCCCGACCGGGCGAGCTGGTGCTCGACCTGGCGGCCGGTACCGGGACGAGCACCGTCCCGTTCCTCCTCCAGGGTGCCAGTGCCGTTGCCTGCGACTTCTCCGTCGGGATGCTGGGCGTCGGCAAGCGGGCACGGCCGCGGGTCCCGTTCGTGGCCGGTGACGCACTCTCGCTGCCGTTCGCCGACGAGACGTTCGACGCGGTCACGATCTCGTTCGGGCTGCGCAACCTCGTCGACCCGGCCCTCGGTCTGCGGGAGATGCTCCGGGTCACGCGGCTGGGTGGCCGATTGCTCGTCTGCGAGTTCAGCTCGCCGACCTTCGCGCCGTTCCGCAAGGTCTACACCGAGTACCTGATGAAGGCGCTGCCTCGGGTGGCGACGACCGTGTCCTCGAGCCCGGACTCGTACGTGTACCTGGCCGAGTCGATCGCCGCCTGGCCGGACCAGCAGGCACTCGCGAGGGTTATCGGCGACGCCGGCTGGCGGGAAGTCCGGTACCGGAACCTGACGGGCGGCATCGTCGCCCTGCACCGCGCGCTGCGCTGACCGCCGCCGAGATCGGGTGGACGGGCTACGGGGGCAGTGGCAGGGGATGGGCCACGCGCTGCACCCCCGGCCCAGCGACCCCTGGCTATCGGTCACAATCGAGGTATGCCCGTCGACCGTGCCCTCCTCGATCTCGCCGCCGGCCGCGACCTCGGCGTGCTCGCGACGATCAAACGCGACGGCCGCCCGCAGCTGTCCAACGTCAACTTCCACCTGGACGCCGATGCCGCGCTCGTGAGGGTCTCGGTGGTCGACGGACGCGCCAAGGTCGCGAACCTCCGGCGGGACCCTCGGGCGTCGATCTCGGTCTCCTCCGCCGACGGCTGGTCGTATGCCGTCCTGGAGGGGACGTCTGAGCTGACCCCGGTCGCGACCGATCCCGGCGACGCCACGGTCGAGGAGCTGGTCGACGTCTACCGCTCGATCCGGGGCGAGGAGCACCCCGACTGGGACGAGTACCGGCAGGCGATGGTGACCGACCGCAGGCTCGTGCTGAGGCTGCGCGTCGAGCACGCGTACGGCATGGTGAGGCAGTAGCGCGATCGGCCGCAGCTGCATGTGCGGGCGCCTGAGAACGCGCTAAGATGGCGTCGTCAGCGCTCGTGAAGCTTTTCACTTGCGGAATGTCGCCGCCCTCACCAGCTCATACTCCACTGGGAAAGTCAGGTCAGCACCCATGACCGAGCCGTCCGCCATGGAACGGCAGGCCGACGTCATCGTCGTCGGCGCCGGCCCGGGCGGCTCAGCGACGGCCGCTTACCTGGCCTCCGCGGGCGTCGACGTGGTGCTGCTGGAGAAGACCGCCTTCCCGCGCGAGAAGGTGTGCGGCGACGGGCTCACGCCGCGCGCGGTCCGGCAACTGATCGCGATGGGCATCGACGTCGACGCGCCGGGCTGGGTCAAGAACAACGGCCTGCGGATCGTCGGCGGCGGTCACCGGCTCGAGCTGCCCTGGCCGCAGCTGGCGGAGTACCCCGACTTCGGTCTCGTCCGCACGCGGCTCGACTTCGACGACATCCTGGCCCGCAACGCCGTCAAGCTCGGGGCCCAGCTGTACGAGCGCACGGTCGTCACCGGTCCCGTCCTCGACGACACCGGCCGCATCGTCGGTGTCACGGCGCGGCCGGTCGACGACGACGGCCGCAAGGCCGGAGCGAGCCAGGTCTTCCGGGCACCGATCGTGGTGGCCGCCGACGGGAACTCGACGCGGCTGAGTCTCGCGATGGGCCTGCAGAAGCGCGAGAACCGGCCGATGGGGGTGGCCGTGCGCACGTACTACACCAGCCCCCGCCACGACGACGACTGGCTGGAGTCGTGGCTCGAGCTCTGGGACGGGGAGCCAGGCTCGAGCAACCTGCTCCCCGGGTACGGCTGGATCTTCGGCGTCGGCGACGGCACCGTCAACGTCGGCCTCGGTATCCTCAACACCTCGTCGGCGTTCCAGCACGTCGACTACAAGCAGCTCCTCAAGACCTGGCTCGACCACACACCTGAGGAGTGGGGCTTCCGCGACGAGAACAGAACGGCACCCGTCCGCGGCGCCGCACTTCCCATGGGCTTCAACCGCAAGCCGCACTACGCCAACGGCATGCTGCTGGTCGGCGACGCCGGCGGGATGGTGAACCCCTTCAACGGCGAGGGCATCGCCTACGCGCTCGAGTCGGGCGAGATGGCCGCTGAGGTCATCACCCAGGCCCTGAGCCGTACCACGCCCGCGGGGCGCGAGCGCGCACTGCAGGGGTACGTCACCGCCCTCGACGACCGCTACGGCGGCTACTACACGCTCGGTCGGGTGTTCGTGCAGGCGATCGGCAACCCGAACGTGATGAAGCTGGCCACCCGGTACGGGCTCCCGAGGCCGACGCTGATGCGTTTCACGCTCAAGCTGCTCGCCAACTTGACCGACCCGCACGGAGGCGACGCGATGGACCGTCTCATCAACGGCCTGGCGAAGGTCGCCCCGGCAGCGTGAGGAGGCCCGGTCTTATGATTCCACCTGTGCGTGACGATGTCGCAGGCACTACTGACGGGAGCGTGGCGGCATGAAGGTCTACATTCCCATCCTGGGTCTTGCGCTGCTCGCGGCGCTGTTCGCCATCGGCTCGGTCGCCGTCAGCTCGATGATCGGGCCCAAGCGCTACAACCGGGCGAAGCTCGACTCGTACGAGTGCGGGATCCAGCCGACTCCGCAGCCCGTCGGAGGCGGGAAGTTCCCCGTCAAGTACTACATCACGGCGATGCTCTTCATCGTCTTCGACATCGAGATCATCTTCTTGTTCCCGTGGGCGGTCTTCTTCGACTCGATGAAGATGTTCGGCCTCGTCGAGATGCTGCTGTTCATCGCACCCGTCTTCGCTGCGTACGCCTATGTGTGGCGTCGTGGCGGACTGGAATGGGACTAGGAGCTCTAGGTCATATGGGCATCGAAGAGAAGCTGCCGTCCGGCATCCTGCTGTCGTCGGTCGAGGGGCTGGCAGGGTACTTCCGGAAGGCGTCGCTGTGGCCGGCCACCTTCGGGCTCGCCTGCTGCGCCATCGAGATGATGACGTCGGGCGGGCCTCGGTACGACCTCGCCAGGTTCGGTATGGAGGTGTTCCGCGCGTCGCCGCGCCAGGCCGACCTGATGATCGTCGCCGGGCGGGTGAGCCAGAAGATGGCCCCTGTCCTCCGGCAGATCTACGACCAGATGCCCAACCCCAAGTGGGTGCTCGCCATGGGCGTCTGCGCCAGCAGCGGAGGCATGTTCAACAACTACGCGATCCTGCAGGGGGTCGACCACGTCGTCCCCGTCGACATGTACCTGCCCGGGTGCCCCCCACGTCCGGAGATGCTGATCGACGCGATCCTCAAGCTGCACGACGACATCCAGCACTCGCACCTGGGTGCCCACCGGCGTACCGAGATCGTCGACAACGAACAGGCGGCACTGACCGCAACCCCGACCTCCGACCTCACCGGGCTGCTGCGATGAGCGACGACGACAAGCCGGCCGAGCCGCCGCCGGCGGGCCAGCCCAGCGGCGTGCCGGAGAAGCCGACCAGCGAGCGGTCGCTCGCCGACAAGCCGGTCGAGGAGCGCTCGATCCAGGACAAGTCGCTGCACGGCGACGACCTCATCCTGGGTGACGACCCGGGTCCGCTGCCCCCACGCCAGCAGCTCGAGGTCGTCGACGTCCGCGAGGGAATGTTCGGCGTCGCCGGCTCCGGCGACACCTCCGGCTACGGCGGGCTCGTGCGCCGTGTCGCCGTACCCGGTGCGACGGAGCGGCCTTACGGCGGGTGGTTCGACGCCGTGGCCGACCGCCTCGACACCTCCCTCGGCACCGCAGGCGTGACCGACGCGATCGACAAGGTCGTCCTCCACCGCGGTGAGATCACGTTCCACGTCCACCGCGAGCAGCTCGTCGAGGTGATGAAGAGCCTGCGCGACGACCCCGAGCTGCGGTTCGAGTTCTGCAGCGGGGTCAGCGGGGTGCACTTCCCGCACGAGACGGGCGCCGAGCTGCACGCGGTCTACCACCTGCTGTCGATGACGCACAACCGGCGGATCCGCGTCGAGGTCACCTGCCCGGACGCCGACCCCCACATCCCGTCGGTGGTGTCGGTGTACCCCACCAACGACTGGCACGAGCGCGAGACGTACGACTTCTTCGGCATCATCTTCGACGGGCACCCTGCGCTCACGCGCATCGAGATGCCCGACGACTGGCCGGGACATCCGCAGCGCAAGGACTACCCGCTCGGCGGTATCCCGGTCGAGTACAAGGGTGCGACGATTCCGCCGCCCGACCACCGGAGGGCATACAGCTGATGACAGAGACGATGCGCGACCCGTACGCGGCGAGCGAGCGCCACACCACCGCAGGCAAGGTCTTCACCGTCACCGGGCAGGACTGGGACTCCGTCATCGCCGGACTCGACCTCGAGGCCGACGAGCGGGTCGTGGTCAACATGGGCCCGCAGCACCCGTCGACGCACGGCGTCCTGCGGCTGATCCTCGAGATCGACGGCGAGACGGTCACCGAGTGCCGCTGCGGTATCGGCTACCTGCACACCGGTATCGAGAAGAACATGGAGTACCGGAACTGGACCCAGGGCGTGACGCTGTGCACGCGCATGGACTACCTGTCGAACTTCCACTACGAGGCGGCGTACTGCCTCGCGGTCGAGCGGCTCCTCGACATCGAGCACGACATCCCCGAGAAGGCCACGATCATGCGGGTGCTCCTGATGGAGATCAACCGCATCTCGTCCCACCTCGTCGCTATCGCGACCGGCGGGATGGAGATCGGCGCGCTCACGGTGATGACGATCGGCTTCCGCGAGCGGGAGCTCTGCCTCGACCTGTTCGAGCTCATCACCGGGCTGCGCATGAACAACGCCTTCATCCGTCCCGGTGGCGTCTCCCAGGACATGCCCCCCGGTGCTCTGGAGAAGATCCAGGAGTTCATCGCGGTCATGAAGAAGCGGCTGCCCGAGTACGCCGACCTGTGCAACGAGAACCCCATCTTCAAGGGCCGCCTCGTCGACGTCGGGTACCTCGACCTGGCCGCATGTCTCGCGCTGGGAGCGAGCGGCCCCGTGCTGCGGTCGACCGGCTTCGACTGGGACCTGCGCAAGAAGCAGCCGTACTGCGGCTACGAGACCTACGACTTCGACGTGATCACGCGAGACACCGCCGACGCCTACGGCCGGTTCCGCATCCGGGTCGACGAGATGTGGGAGTCCCTGAAGATCATCGAGCAGTGCGCCGAGCGGCTGCAGGGTCTCGAGGGCGCGCCGGTCATGGTGGGGGACAAGAAGATCGCCTGGCCGAGCCAGCTCGCGGTGGGATCGGACGGGATGGGGAACTCCCTCGACCACATCCGCCACATCATGGGTGAGTCCATGGAGGCACTGATCCACCACTTCAAGCTGGTCACCGAGGGCTTCCGGGTGCCGACCGGCCAGGCGTACGTCGCGATCGAGTCGCCGCGCGGCGAGCTCGGTGCCCACGTGGTGTCCGACGGCGGGACCCGGCCCTACCGCGCCCACTTCCGCGACCCCTCCTTCGTCAACCTGCAGTGCGCACCGGCGATGAGCGAGGGCGGAATGCTCGCCGACGTCATCGTCGCGGTGGCGAGCATCGACCCGGTGATGGGTGGAGTCGACAGATGAGCGAGCTTCCCTCGGCGACGATCGCCGAGATGACCGAGCTCGCGGGCAGGTACCCGCGGGCCCGGTCGGCGCTGCTGCCGATGCTGCACCTGGTGCAGAGCGTCGAGGGTTGTGTCACCCCCGAGGGCATCGAGGCCTGCTCGGAGATCCTGGGCATCACGGCCGCCGAGGTGTCGGCGGTGGCGACCTTCTACACGATGTACAAGCGCCGGCCGGTCGGTGACCACCTCGTCGGGGTCTGCACCAACACCCTGTGCGCCGTGATGGGCGGCGACCTCATCTTCGAGCGGCTCAAGTCCCACCTGGGCATCGGCAACGACGAGACCACCGATGACGGCACGATCTCGCTCGAGCACATCGAGTGCAACGCCGCGTGCGACTACGCACCGGTCATGATGGTCAACTGGGAGTTCTTCGACAACCAGACCCCGGAGTCCGCGATCAGGACGGTCGACGACCTCCGCGCCGGCCGCGAGGTGCACGCCACCCGGGGCGCCCGGATCACCAACTGGCGAGACGGTGAGCGGGTGCTGGC
>JAWWPH010000118.1:0-2524 GCA_033850875.1 Nocardioidaceae bacterium
CAGCTCCCGCCGCAGGCCACCGACCGCGTCGACCATGGTGTCGAGCAGCAAACGCAGCCGCATCACCTCGGCGTCGCGATCGTCGCGGACGGCCCGTCGGGCCGACGTGTGCTGGGTCTCCAGCTCCGTGATGCGGGCCCGCAACCGTCGGGCCTCCGCCTCGAGCGCGCGGGTGGCGACGGCAGCCTCGCGCGACTGCTCGCCCATCGCGGCCTGTGCGTCGTCGGCTCTCAGCACAGCCTCCTTGAGCTGTACACGCGCCTGGCCGAGCGATCGCCGCAACGAGGCGTTCTCGGCCTTCACCGCGTCCAGCTGGGCGCGCAGCCGGGTCCGGATCTCCTTGTTCTGCGCGCGCGCTGAGGCCAGAGCGGCCGTGAGGTGGTCGACGGTACCGGCGAGGTCGCCGCGGACCTCGCGTCGGCCGTTCTCGGCTGCGGCCGTCGACCGCACGATGTCGCCCCAGCCGGGGGTGCGCACGATGAAGGCCACGGCCGCCGCCTCGACCGACGGGGCGGCCTCCTCTGTGGGGACAGCCTCGAGAGCAGCGACCACGTCGGGTACGAGCGCTCGAACCTGCGTCGCCAGGTGCTCACGGAACTCGTCGTCGGCGTCGACGGCGGCGGCGATCTGCCTGCCCACGAGCTTGGCCCTCTTGGCGGGCGCGAAGTCGACGCTCCTGCGCAGCGGGGCCGGCACCTGTGCCGGGGGCATCTTGGTGATGGCCTGTGACGCCAGCGCGACCAACCTGGACCGGACCGTTGCCGGCAGACCCGCCAGCCCCTCGACCGGGTCGTCGTCGCTCATCGCGGGTCGTGCCCGGGTCTGGGCACTATCTGGATCGAGTCGGCTCGTCCGCACCACCGACAGGAGACCGAGACCAGGTCGTCGTGAAAGGGCTGCGACTCTTCCACGGACGCGGCCCCGGACAGGTCGAAGTGCCAGAACTCGCGCGTGCGCAGGGCCCGGACGACGTCGAAGCGAGTGAGGTTGCCGCAGCTGCCGCAACGCCAGCGGTGCTCGCCGTCGGGGACCGCGGAGAGCGATGCTGCGGGCTGGTGCGTGGTCACGACCCACCTCCCTGACTGTCGGCTCTTCCGAGTTTATCCGTCATCAGCGCCGGATCGGGGTTTGCCGGCGCGGACGGGTCCGGCGAGGGCGACGCTCGGGCGCGCTCGTCGGTGCGGTCGCGAGTGCGATCCGAGCGCGGCTGCCGGGTTTCGTCGGCGGGCCGCCTTAGCGTTTCGACCATGAGCACTGTGCTGGACACGACTCCCGGGCCGCCCGGGCGTGCGGTACAGAGCACCTTCGACGAGCTGGGTCGGCCGCTTCGCGACCTCACGTTCGTCGTCGTCGACCTGGAGACGACGGGAGGCTCCGCGGCGGGCGGCTCGTCGATCACCGAGATAGGAGCCGTGAAGGTCCGGCAGGGAGAGGTGCTCGGGGAGTTCCAGACACTGGTCAAGCCCACCGAGGCGATCCCTGCGTTCATCTCGGTCCTGACCGGGATCACCGACCTGATGGTGGCGGGCGCCCCCCGCATCGAGGCGGCCCTGCCCGCCTTCCTCGAGTTCGCTCGCGGCAGCATCCTGGTGGCGCACAACGCGCCGTTCGACGTCGGCTTCCTGCGGCACTTCAGCGAGCGGATGGGGATCGCCTGGCCGCGCTTCGAGGTGCTCGACACCGCCAAGCTGGCCCGGCGGGTGGTGACCCGAGACGACGCCCCGAACTGCAAGCTGTCGTCGCTTGCCAGGCTCTTCCATGCGAGCACCACGCCGAACCACCGCGCGCTCGCCGACGCGCGAGCCACCGTCGACGTCCTGCACGGCCTCATGGAGCGCCTCGGCAATCTCGGCGTGCACACGATCGAGGAGCTGCAGACGTTCTCCTCGAAGGTGACGGCCGCCCAGCGCAGGAAGCGCCACCTCGCCGAGTCGCTCCCCCACGCACCCGGCGTGTACCTCTTCCGGGACGGTCGCGGTGCAGTGCTGTACGTCGGCACGTCCCGTGATCTCCGAAACCGCGTCCGTGGCTACTTCACCGCGAGCGAGACACGCTCACGGATGGGCGAGATGGTCGGTATCGCCGAGGCCGTCCAAGGCGTCGTCTGCGCGACCTCCCTGGAGGCGGAGGTCCGCGAGCTGCGCCTGATCGCGGAGCACAAGCCGCGCTACAACCGGCGTTCGAAGTTCCCCGAACGGGTCG
The DNA here is from genome assembly GCA_033850875.1 of Nocardioidaceae bacterium. GTDB lineage: Bacteria > Actinomycetota > Actinomycetes > Propionibacteriales > Nocardioidaceae > DASQEH01. The sequence continues at coordinate 2,203 of JAWWPH010000118.1, forward strand.
TCTGGGTCAAGCTGACCGTCGAGCCGTGGCCGAGACTGTCGCTCGTGCGCACCATCTTGGACGACGGAGCCGACTATCTGGGCCCGTTCCGCTCCCGGAAGTCCGCTGAGCTCGCTACCGCGGCGCTGCACGAGAGCTTCCCGATCCGGCAGTGCACCGACCGTCTGCCCAAGCTGCCCAGTCGCAGCCCGTGTGCCCTGGCCGAGATGGGCAGGTGCCTGTCCCCCTGCGACGGCTCCGTCGCCTCCGGTGACTACCTCGGCACCGTCGAGGACCTGCGCAGGTCGCTCTGGGCGAGCCCGACCGTCGTGACGACCGCGAT
>JAWWPH010000128.1:0-8792 GCA_033850875.1 Nocardioidaceae bacterium
TCGCGAGTAGACACTCGCCCCCTGGACGAAGGCTCGGTCCCCCGCAACGCCGAGCAGCTCCCACTCGAAGGTCGTCGACCCCGGTTCGTCCTTGATACTCAGCCAGCCTTCGACGATGGCGTCGGCGCCGCGCCAGGCCTTCGGGTCGTGCGGCACTCGCTCGTAGACGGCATCGTCGGTGAACAAGGCCCGGATCTGTACGGGATCGTTGGACTCCCATGCCGACCGGTAGTTGGCAACCCATGTCTCCACCGTTTTCGTCATCGTCTGGTTGTACTCGTCGCCAATGCCTCGGACAAGTCCGCACGCTTGCATCCCGTTGCCGGGCTCCAGGCGCTGACGTACCGTGGTCCAGCGGTTGCCCCCGCCCGGAGGATCCCATGGCTGACGACCCACTCGACGTCGACGTGGAGACGATGCGACGCCTCGGGTACCAGGCCGTGGACTGGCTGGTCGACCGCGCCGCGCACCGTCGAGGCGAACCCGTCCTCCGCACGCTGCCGCCGAGCCGGATGGCCGATCGGCTGAGTGGTGCCGTACCTGCGGGCGGGGAGGACTTCGCGGCCCTGCTGGACCAGCTGGGCACCGACGTGCTGCCGTTTCGCAGTCGTATCGACCACCCCCGCTACCTCGCGTACGTGCCAGGGGAGGGGACCTGGCCGGGAGCCCTCGGCGATCTCATCGCGAGTGCCTACAACATCGACGTCGGCCACGGGATGGAGTCCGCCGGCCCCAGCCGGCTGGAGCTCGTCGTCCTCGGGTGGTTCGCCGACTGGATCGGCTACCCGCGTACTGCCGCCGGCGTACTGGTCTCGGGCGGCTCCGCCGCCAACCTCACCGCGCTGGCCTGCGCCCGCGAGTCGATGGCCGGTGCGATGAGTGACGACCTCATCGTGTACGTGTCCGACCAGGGCCACTCCTCGCTGGCTCGTGCGGCACGGCTGCTCGGGTTCGGCCCGCGGCAGGTGAGGGTGATGCCCGTCGACGACCGTTTCAGAATGCGCGTCGACGCCTTGGACGCGGCCATCGCCGCCGACCTCGCGGCGGGCCGACGGCCGCTCGCCGTCCTTGCGGTCGCCGGCACCACGAACACCGGCGCCGTCGACGACCTCCCGGCCATCGCCGCCACGTGCAGACGACACGGGGTGTGGCTGCACGTCGACGGTGCGTACGGTGGTTTCGCGTCGATCACCACGCGCGGTCGCGCCGCGCTGGCCGGGCTGGAGCTGGCTGACTCGGTCACCCTGGATCCGCATAAGTGGCTGTACCAGCCGTTCGAGGTCGGAGCGCTCCTCGTGCGGGAGGGTGCGCTGCTGCGGAAGGCGTTCGAGATCCACCCCGACTACCTTCAGGACTCCATGGTGGTCGACCGCGAGGTCAACTTCGCCGACCACGGGCTTCAGCTGACGCGCATGAGCAGGGCGCTCAAGGTCTGGCTGTCGGTGCGGTACTTCGGAATCGACGCGTTCCGTGCCGCCGTGGACTCGGCGATGGACCTGGCTGAGCACGCTCAGCGCTACATCGAGGCCTCCGACGAGCTGGAGCTCATGTCGCCCGCGGCGCTGGGGATTGTGTGCTTTCGCAGACGACCTTCGACCGAGACCGACGAGCGGCGGCTGGAGAGTCTCAACACGGCGCTGGTCACGGCACTCGCGGACAGCGGGCTCGGGTTGGTGTCGTCGACCCGGCTGACCGGGCGGTACGCCCTGCGTGCGTGCATCCTCAACCACAGCACCACTGCAGCCGACGTCGAGCAGGTGCTGGGGTGGCTCGAGACGGCGCCGATGCCCGTGACCCCGCCGTCGTCGGGCCGCAGGCGGGTGTCCTCGAAGACGGCGGACGTCACAGCCGGCTGGCCGGTGCCGAGCGCCGACATTCGGGCGGCGATCCGGTCGCTGCCGCTGCTCAGCGGCGTCGACGAGACCTGGCTCGACTGGGTCGCCAGCGTCGGACGCCGGCGCCGGATAGAAGCCGGCGCGACGGTCGTACGGCAGTGGGACGTCGACCGCGACTTCTACCTTCTGCTCGACGGCGACGCCGAGGTCCTCAGCGGCGAACGCCACCTGGCCACGATGCACTCCGGCGACTTCTTCGGCGAGCTCGCGGCGCTCGACTGGGGAGCCAGCTTCGGGTACCCGCGGCTGGCCACCATCCGGGCGCGTACCGACCTCGCTCTGCTGGTGCTGACCGACGCCGAGCTGGCCGAGCTGATGGAAGCCGTGCCGGAGGTGGCGGCCCGCGTCCGCGCGACGGCCGGTCGGCGCGCCAGCCGGGTCTGACGCTCCGCCCCCACCGAGCGGACGCAAATCCTCGGCCGAGCGGGCGCAAATGCTCGGCCGAGCGGGCGCAAATGTCCGGCCGAGCGGGCGCAAATCCTCGGCCGAGCGGGCGCAAATGCTCGGCCGAGCGGCGGACATGGGCACGCCTCTACGATCGGCCGATCGACGTCGCCGGCCGGGCTGCGGCGGGACGGCATACCTTCCGCCCACTCGACGCGACATTCCCACCCACTCGACCCGACATTTGCGGCCACTCGACGCGACATTTGCGCCCACTCGACGCGACATTTGCGCCCGGTCGACGGGATAGGTTGGCGAGAGGAGACCTATGGAGATCCCGGACTACTACCTCGTTCGACCACAGGGTGCGGCGGTGGCCGACCTCGTGGCGTTCGACCGCCTCTACACCGACCAGATCGAGCCGGGCGGCGGCCGCAGGATCGACTACCGGCTTACGGCACCACGGTGGCAGTTTCTCTGTTGGCTGGCGGAGACCAAGGACGTGTTGCTGCACGGCTCCGGCAACCCGGATGTCCGGGAGTTCGAGCCCCGACGCCCTGCCGACACATCGGAGTTCGGGGGCCGTAACGCCGTCTTCGCGGCTTCGGACGGCATCTGGGCGACCTTCTTCGCGGTCGTCGACCGTGCTGTGGCGACCTCGTTGGTCAACATGAGCGTGGTCGTGGGGCACGAAGGAGCCGAGCGTTCGCTGTACTACTTCTCCGTCAACCACGACGCGCTCGTGCGCGGTGCGTGGCACTCCGGCACGGTCTACGTGCTGCCGGCGGAGACCTTCGAGCGACAGCCGGACACGGCACGCGAAGGTGTACCGGTCCGGTCGAACCAGTGGGCGAGCGCGCAGCCCGTACGGCCGCTCGCGGCACTCCCGGTGACGCCCGCGGACTTTCCGTTCCTGGCCGACGTCAACGGCCACGACCAGCCCACGGTGGCGGCACGAGCCGCCCGGGACCCGGATGCCTTTCCCTGGCGCGAGTAGACCCCAGCGGTGCGTTGAGCCCGGCGGGCTCCGCAAACACCAAGCCCGCCAGCTGACCGCGGTAAGGCGGAGCTGACGGGCCTGCTGCGGCCGATTCCGGGGGGAGGAACCGGACCGGAGTTACGTTCCGGGCCGAACGGCTGCTCAGTACGACTGCATCAGGTGCCAGACGCTGCGCAGCTGGCTCAGGTTGAGCAACATGAGCGACCGGCGGATCTCGTCGCGCATCGCGGAGAGGACCGGGTCCGGACCACTCTTGCCGGTGGCGGCGGCCTTCGCAGCCGCTGCCATGCCGATGTAGCCGCGAACCTTGTCACGAACCGCCCGCAAGTGGACGGGCGAGAGGTTCATGATCGCCGGGCGGATCTCCAGCCTCAGGTGGAACACGGGGAGCATGACACCGAGCTGGCGGTTGGGCGTGTAGGCGTACTGAAGGTTCGGCGTGCAGTACACGTGCACCATCTCCACTGCCATCGCCATGTCGGCGTGGCCGTGCGCACGGGGAATAGTGCCCAGGTACGGCAGCGGCGTTCCGTTGAACATCACGCCGGCTACCTTGCCGTCGTACACGAGGGCGGCGCGAGGGTTCGTCGGGTCGAGGCCCTTCGAGTTCGAGTCGGGGTTGAACAGGTGGGTCTGAGCGGTTGACCGCGTCGTACCCGGGCGCCAGTGGCTTGCGGTAAGTCCCGCGACCGTATGGGTGGCGCAGAACTGGTTGACGCCGTCGAGCAGGGTCTGGGCACTGTTCACGTCGTCGGTGGAAGCCGCCGCGATGTCGGGTACATACGTCGACTGGTCGGGGTCCACCATCTCGACCAGGTTGCCCGATGGGCCGACCATGACCATGACGCCCTTGCCGTCCGTACCGGTGCTGGCGGAGGCGTTGGTGACCAGCGTCGTCGACAACCCGATGCACCCTACGAGGGCGGCGACGGCCGTCCCGACGGTAAAACTTCTGGTAAGACGTGCGCTGGTCCTGCGCCTGCTATTCGATTTGTTCACATACGTAGTGTTACCTGCCAACTACGTTAGGTATGGTCCCCTCGGTCGAAAGTACCCGAACGACATCGTTCTCTCGGTCGAATCGCCGCTCCACGCTCAACCGTTCGGCGCCTGGGGACGCTCAACGGGTCAGGCCCGTCCCGCGTGTGTTCCGCCAGGGCGAGCGGCAGGGACCTGCATTCGGCGCTGCCCTGACCGTGGCGTGGAGACGCAGGCCCCGCGAACAGGTCCGAGCCGGTCGACGTCGCGGCGTGTCACACTTCCCCTCGTGACGGACGCGCACTCGCAGATCCGTACGGCTCCGACGCTCGAGGCCGTCGCCGCCCGAGCGGCGGTGTCCCGCGCCACCGCGAGCCGCGTGCTCCGCGGCGCCGCCAACGTCAGCAGCCGTGCGCGAGCCGCCGTGGAGGCGGCGGCCGAGGAGCTGTCGTACACCCCGAACCGAGCTGCCCGATCTCTCGTGACCGGACGGAGCGAGTCGGTTGCGTTCTACGTCGACGAGAGCGAGGACCGCCTCTTCTCGGACCCGTACTTCCTCGGAGTACTGCGTGGTACGCAGACGGCGATCGCCCAGGCAGGTATGCAGCTGGTCTTTACCGTGGCCTCCACGCCGCAGGACCACGAGCGGTTCCTCCGGTACGCCGCCGGTCGGCACATCGACGGCGTGCTGCTGCTGTCACTGCATGGCCAGGACCAGCTGCCCCAACAGCTCGAGAGGCTGGGTGTCCCCACAGTCTTGAGCGGTCGCCCGCTGGCCGACGGATCGGAGCTGTGCTTCGTCGACGCCGACAACACGGCCGGCGGCGCCATCGCAACTCGTCACCTTCTCGACATCGGCCGAAGCGTGGTCGCCACCATCACTGGCCCGCTGGACATGGGCGCCGGGCAGGACCGGCTGGCCGGATATCTCGACACGTTCGCCGAGCGGGGACTGCCCGTGCGCCAGGAGCTGGTCAGCGAGGGGACATTCACCGTATCGAGCGGCTACGACTCGATGCTGCGGCTGCTCGAGACGGAGCCGTCGATCGACGCCGTCTTCGCCGCGTCCGACCTCACGGCGTTGGGTGCGATGCGGGCGATCGAAGTGAGCGGCCGGCGGGTCCTCGACGACGTCGCGGTGGTCGGTTTCGACGACATCAGCGCCGCGGAGACGGCGCGCCCGGCGCTGACGACCGTACGTCAGCCGATCGCGGAGATCGGGGCGAAGATGGCCGATCTCCTCGTTCGGAGGATCTCCGGTGAAGAGCCCACGAGACAGACGATCCTGCCGGTCGAGCTGATCCTGCGCGACACGGCGTAGATCCCTTCCACCGTCGCGCCGAGACGTCGATCGGTGAGCGACACGCCGGGAAAACCGGACCGTCGGTGACGTGTCGGAGGAGGGGGAGGGTTGACAGGGCGCCTGGAGACGGGCATCGTTCGTGAGAGCGCTCTCATGGGCGCCATCCACAGCCACACCCCAGCGTCATCACAGCCGCTCTGCAGGAGGCCCCCATGCACACTCGTTCTCGCGCCACCGCCCGGATGACCAGCGGCGTCGCCGCCGCGGCGTGCGTCGGTCTGCTGGCAGTCGCCGGGTGCTCCTCGGACAGCTCGAGCGCCAGCTCACCGGCCGACGCAGCCTCCTCGGGACCCTGCGGCACGACCAAGCCGACAACCGTGACGATGGGGCTGTTCGGCACGTTCGGGTTCAAGGAGAACGGCCTCTACGACGCCTACAAGAAGGTCTGCCCCAACATCACCATCAAGGAGGACGTCGTCGAGCAGTCCGCCGACTACTGGACCCGGCTGAAGACGCGGCTGGCCTCCGGTAGCGGCCTCGACGACGTCCAGGCGATCGAGATCGGGTTCGTCGCCGACGTCGTACAGAACCACGCGGCCCAGTTCGTGAACTTCAACGACGTCTCGGGTGCCGCCAAGATCAAGTCGGAGTTCTATCCCTGGAAGTGGCAGCAGGCGACGAGCGCCGACGGCAAGGACACCGTCGGGCTCGGCACCGACACCGGACCCGAGGCCATCTGCTACCGGTCGGACCTGCTGAAGAAGGCGGGAATGAGCAGCAACCCGGCGGACCTGGCCAAGCAGTGGTCCAGCTGGCAGGACTTCATCGACTTCGGCAAGCAGTACAAGGCGAAGACCGGCCATGCCTTCGTGGACAGCGCGGCGAGCATCTTCTCGACCGCCGTCTACCAGGGCAAGGAGGCCTACAACAACGCCGACGGCCAGCCCGACGTCGACAAGAGTGACGGCGTCAAGACCGCATGGAGCTACGCCACGCAGGCTGCCAAGGACGGCATCACAGCGGGTCTCTCACAGTTCTCGGACCCGTGGAACAAGGCCTTCTCCAGCGGGACTTTCGCCGCGGTCGCGTGCCCCACCTGGATGATGGGCTACATCCAGGGCCAGGCGGGTCCGGCGGGTGCCGGCAAGTGGAGCGTTGCTCCCGTACTGCCCGGTGGAGCGACGAACTGGGGAGGCTCCTGGCTCGGGGTGCCGACGGCCGCGAAGGACAAGCCGGCCGCCATCGCCCTGGTCAAGTGGCTCAGCGCCAAGAACCAGCAGGTGACCATGTGGACGTCCAAGGCCCAGGGCGGGCACTTCCCGTCCAACCGGCTCGCCGCGGACGACCCCCGCGTGAAGGACGCCACGAGTGCATACTTCAGCAATGCCCCGGTCGGCAAGATCTTCGGTGCGATCGCCGCGGAGATGAAGTTCCCGCCGATCGGGCTGTACGACACCCAGATCCAGAACACCCTGACGACCCAGCTGACCAACGTCGAGACGAAGGGCACGTCACCTGACCAGGCATTCGGGGACGCGATGGACCAGATCGCGCAGATCACCGGCTGACGACGGCAAGGGCCCGCCGACCATGACGACGACGGCCGCGCCCGGGGCGGCCGTCGCCGATCCGGCGCGGACCGCTGCGGTGTCTGCGGGCCCCAAGCGCCTGCGGCGTCCCGGGCGGCGGAGCGGGTATGCGTACATCGCGCCGTTCTTCGTCGTTTTCCTCGCCTTCAGCCTGTACCCCTGGCTCGACACCGCCTGGGTGTCGCTGCACGACGTACGCCTGACGACGTACCAGCACCAGACCTGGATCGGCCTCGACAACTACCGCAACCTGCTGTCGAACAAGTTCTTCTGGAACGCGTTCCGGAACACCGTGACGATCGGCATCATCTCGACGGTCCCCCAGCTGTGCCTCGCGCTGGGGATCGCACACCTGCTGAACTACCGGCTCCGCGGCCGTACGTTCTTCCGCGTCGCCATGCTGATGCCGTACGCCACGAGCCTCGCCGCCGCCACGGTGATCTTCCTCGAGCTGTTCGACAAGAACCAGGGCATCGTCAACTGGGGCCTGCAGCACGTGCTGCACCTCCCCGCCGTCGACTGGCAAGGGTCGAAGTGGCCCAGCCAGGTCGCCGTGTCGGCGATCGTCACATGGCGCTGGACCGGCTACAACGCCCTGATCTACCTGGCGGGGATGCAGTCGATCGACATGTCGCTCTACGAGGCCGCCGCCATCGACGGCGCCTCCCGCTGGCGCCAGTTCCTGTACGTGACGCTGCCCGGTCTGCGGCCCACCATCGTGTTCACGATCGTCGTCTCGACGATCGGCGCGACACAGCTCTTCGGTGAGCCGCTGCTGTACGACCCGACCGGTCAGCCGAACGGAGGGACGTCGAACCAGTACCAGACCCTCGGCCTGCTCATGTACCAGCAGGGCTGGAGCTACGACCGCCTCGGGCTGGCCTCCGCGACCGCCTGGACGATGTTCTTGATCATCGTGCTGGCCGTGCTGCTGAACCTGTACCTCGCCCGCAGACGAGCGGCCGCGTCATGAGCAGCTGGAGACGACGTGGTGCCGACCCGATGCGGGCGGGCTGGTCGGTGTACACCCTCGTCATCCTGCTCACGCTCGTCGCCGCGTTCCCGCTCTACTACACGACCGTGATGGCCTCCCACACGAATGCCGAGATGGCCTCGTCGTCGCCGCCGCTGCTGCCGACGACGAGCATCTTCGACAACCTCAGGGCGGCACTGCGTCTCGCGCCGCTCAACCACGGCCTACTGAACTCGCTGATCGTGTCCGGCACGATCACCGTCGGCACGGTGGCGTTCTGCACCCTGGCCGGTTTCGCCTTTGCCAAGCTGCACTTCCGCGGGCGCGACATCCTGCTGGGGCTGTGCATCGGCACGATGATGGTGCCGATGCAGATGGGCGTGATCCCGCTGTACATGATGATGGCGCGGCTCGGCCTGACCGAGCACCTGTCGGCGGTCATCCTCCCGACGCTGGTGACCGCGTTCGGCGTCTTCTTCATGCGGCAGTACGTCGGATCGGCCGTTCCGGACGAGCTCCTCGACGCGAGCTACGTCGACGGCGCGAACACGTTCCAGACGTTCCTGCACGTGGTGGTGCCCGCGGCGCGGCCGGCGATGGCAGTGCTCGCCATGCTGACGTTCCTCACCACCTGGAACGACTTCTTCTGGCCGATCATCGCGCTGAGCTC
>JAWWPH010000151.1:0-4103 GCA_033850875.1 Nocardioidaceae bacterium
GTGTCCTTGCTGACCATCTTCGCCTTGGACTTGGCGAACTGCATCACCCGGCCGCCGCCGCCCTGCATGCTGTTCATCAGGAAGAAGAAGATCACCACGAGCAGGATGAACGGCAAGATGTTGGAGATGAAGGTCCAGATGATGCTCGGCTGCGGGACCTTGACCGTGTAGGTGAAGGCGTTCTTGGTGTTGGCCGCCTGGTCGGACTCCTTCTGGACCAGGTCGACGAGCTTGATCCCCTGGTCAGCGAGCCACTGCGACGAGATCTTCTGCCCGTCGCTCACCCGGGTGGCCTCGATGGTCTGGTCGCCGTCGATGAAGACGACGTCCTTGACGTTGTGCGCCTTGATCTCGTGGACCATGGTCGACGTGTCGACGGACGTGTAGCCGCCCTTCGACGAGACCACGTCGAGCACGACCAGGATGACTATGGCGAAGAGGACGACCCACAGCCATGGGCCACGAAACCAACGCTTCACGCTTCTCTACCGGGGCTGTCGCCCCGTGCCTCCTACCAGTCAGGTGCCTCGGTCGCAACCATTGTCGCCTACTCCGCACTCATCACGATCCAAAGTGCAAAGAGAAGCAAGTCTGACAGCCTCGGGCTTCCCGCTCAAATGCCCGGCGCGGGCGCCCGTGTGGTCAGGCGTACACGTGCCGGGCCAGCGTGGCGACCGAGCGCAGGTTCCGGTACCTCTCGTTGTAGTCGAGCCCGTACCCGACGACGAACTCGTCGGGGATGTCGAAGCCGACGTACCTGACGTCGACGGCCATCCGCTGCGCGTCCGGCTTGCGCAGCAGCGTGCAGATGTTGACGGACTCCGGCCCCCGTGACCGCAGGTTGGCGACCAGCCAGGACAACGTCAGGCCGGTGTCGATGATGTCCTCGGTGATCAGCACGTGGCGGCCGGTGATGTCGGTGTCGAGATCCTTCAGGATCCGGACGACGCCCGACGAGGTGGTGCCAGAGCCGTACGACGAGATGGCCATCCAGTCCATGGACACGTGCCGCTGGAGATTGCGCGCCAGGTCGGCCATCACCATGACGGCGCCCTTGAGCACGCCGACGAGCAGCAGGTCCTTGCCGTCGTAGTCGGCCTCGATCTCCCTCGCCAGCTCGCCCAGCCTGTGCTGGATCTGCTCCTCCGTCAGCAACGTCTCGTCGAGGTCCTGCTTGACATGGCTGTCGTCCACGGCGAACTCCGAGCGGGTGGGGGGCGGCCGGCTCGGGTCAGCCTGCCACAGCCCGACGCCCCGCACGCAGGGGCCTACCGGTCGGGCGCGGGACGTAGACGGAGCTCGCCCGCGCGCCGGTACGCCTGTACCCGGCCGGGCAGGTCCACCCCGAGCTGGCCGTGCCATGCGGTCACGAGGCGGTCGACGGCCTCGGTGTGGACGGCCGCCAGGTCCCCCGCCGGTACGCCGGCGTCGACTGCCCAGCGGCGCAGCACCCGCCGACGTATCGCGACCGGGGCCGGTTGCAGCACCTCGACCGACAATCCTTCGCCGCCTGCCGATCGCGCCCGGCTCAGCAGGTCGGCGGCGAGCGCGTCCAGCGCGTCGGCGTCCTGACGAGCCAGCTCGGCGGTCCGGGCGAGGGCACGCGCGACTCCGGGGCCGAGCGTGCGCTCCAGTACGGGGAGCGCCTCGTCGCGGACACGGACGCGCGCGAACCGGGTGTCACTGTTGTGCGGGTCCTGCCAGACCGCGAGACCCATCGCTGCACACGCCTCGTGCGTGAGCTGTCGCGAGATGCCCAGTAGCGGTCGGCGGAACCCCGGCCAAGCGGCCGGCATCCCCGACAGCGAGCGCAGGCCGCTGCCGCGGGCCAGGCCCAGCAGCACCGTCTCCGCCTGGTCGTCCAGGGTGTGGCCGAGCAGGACGATCGCCTCCTGCGCCGCGGCGTACGCCGTGAGCGCCCGGTACCGAGCCGCCCGCGCGTCGCCTTCGGGTCCCGAACCGTTCTCTGCGACGTCGACCGTGAGCACCTCCGTGGGGTCGCACCCGAGCGTCTGCACCAGGTCCCGTACTCCTGCGGCGATGCGGGCCGACCCTGGCTGCAGCTGGTGGTCGACCACGGCGGCCCCGACCAGCCAGCCGGCGGCGCGAGCCTCGAAGCCGGTCGCAGCAGCCAGCGCGACGGAGTCCGCGCCGCCGGAGCAGGCGACCACCAGCCGCTGTCCGGGTGACAGATCCGCGCAGGAGGTGCGCACAGCCCGTCGTACTGCTGCTACCGCAGGATGCAGGTGTCCGCCCATCGACGCGGCGAATCAGCCGTGGACGCGGGCGACCCAGGCGCCGGGATCGGCGATCTCGTCCTTCGCGGGGAGGTTCTCGGGGCTCGCCCATACCGCGTTGAAGCCTTCGATCCCTACCTTGGCCGTCACGCCGCGTACGAACACCGCGCCGTCGCGGTACTGGCGGAGCTTCGCATCGAAGCCGAGGAGCCGCCGTACGAGCTGGTCCACCGGTCCGGCTCCCGCCCGCCGCTTGGTGAACTTCTTGCGGATCGACTCCACGGACGGCACGACGTCGGGACCGACGCCGTCCATCACGACATCGGCGTGTCCCTCGAGCAGTGACATGACGGCTGTCAGGCGTTCGACCGTGGCCTTCTGTTCCGGGGTCTGCAGGATGTCGAGGAGCGAGACGTCGGGGTCACCACGCAGCAGTCGGCTCACGCGCTCTGCGCCGTCGCGCATCATCCGGGCCAGCTTCTGCGGGTCGAGCTCGGTGCTCTCGATGAGCTGGGTCATCTGGCCGAGCAGGTGAGGGCGCAGCCACGGCACGGCGGTGAACTGGACGCGATGGGTCTCCTCGTGCAGGCACACCCACAGCCGGAAGTCGTGCGGGTCCACCTCCAGCTCCCTCTCGACGTGCACGATGTTCGGCGCCACGAGCAGCAGCCGGCCGCCGTGCGAGGCCTCACCGGGACCGGCGTTGCCGCTGAAGAACGGGTCGAACTGGCCGAGCACCTTGTTGGACAGGTACGCGAGCAGCGCTCCCGCCTCGACGCCCGTCACCCGCGAGCCGATCGCCAGCGACAACGGGCCCGGCTCCCGGCGCCGGGCGCGCAGCTTGGTGATGAGAGGGCGTAGGACCTCCCGGAAGCCGTCGGCGTTGGCCTGTACCCAGCCCGCTCGGTCGACCACGAGAACAGGAGCCGTGGCGGACTCCGCATGGAGCTGGGTGTACGCCCGGACGTGCCCCTCTGCCGTGGTGGCGCACGCCCGCAGCTCCTCGACCGTGCGGCGGGCCTGGTCCCTGCTGACGGCGGGACTCGGGCGCATCAGCCGCCGGGCGGTACTGACGGCGAGCTCCCAGTCGACGAGGTCATCGGGTGCGCCGCTGTCACTGTCAGGGGCGAAGTCGTGTCGGTCGGCTGCCATGGCGTCAACCGTACGTGGTCGCGCGCTCGTGCCGCGTGGACTCCCTGCCGGCCCATCTCCGATGCGCATCGCGAGCGTGCGGACGAGACGTTGCGGACGTCCGCCCGTTGGCCGGGCGTTTGCACCCGCTCGGCACGACATCTGCGCCCGCTCGGCGCGAGATTTGCGCCCGGTCGAGCGAACATTTGCGGCCGCTCGGCACGACATTTGCGCCCGCTCGGCGGGGGTCAGCAGCGGCAGGTGGCGAGCGCACTGGAGATCCTGTCCAGCTGTATCCGCGCCAGCGACGTCTTCGGGACGGGGACCCGGTCTGCGACAGCCGCGTAGACGAGGGCCTTCCCCGAGCGGGTGGTCGCGATACCGGTCAGCGCGTGCACTCCGGTCAGGGTGCCGGTCTTCGCGCGAACCAGGCCGAGCCCGCCCGGCGCGTCGTACAGGAAGCGGTAGGCGAGGCTCCCGCTGAAGCCGGCCACCGGCAGGCCGGACACCACGGGGCGAAGCCCGGGATGGCTGTCGGAGGCGTCGAGTTGGAGCACCGACAGCAGGGTGCGGACGGGCAGCAAGTCGTCTCGGGACAGCCCGCTGCCGTCATAGAGGACGGCGTGGCGGAGTGGCACACCCAGCCGCGTCAGGGTCGTCCGCACCACCTTCACGCCGGCGGCGAACGAGCCCGGCCGGCCGGAGGCGATCGCCAGCTGCCTCAAGAGCACCTCG
>JAWWPH010000182.1:0-5348 GCA_033850875.1 Nocardioidaceae bacterium
AGCCACCGACTGTAGTTATCTTATGCGGACGATCCGGTGGCACGCATCAGTTGAGCCCGCCGACGGACCTGCCAGTCGCTGATTCTGTGCATCCTGCTGGTCAGAACGACACCGATTGCACAAGCGAGTCTGCCGCAATGCATAAGTTCAAGGCTTCCGTGTCGCATGCGGCGATGCTTGAGTACACGGTCATGAGCCGCAGGTGTGCCTCGTGAGCATCTCGTCGCCGTCGTCACGCGACCTCCAGGCCCAGGTGCCGGCCCTCGCGCGGGACATGGCCCAGTGGGTGGAGCCCGCCGTGGGCGCAACGGGAGGAGTCTCGACCCTGACCGATGCGGTGCTCGGCAGACAGGTCATCAGCCAGGCCGTTGGCATCGTCATGGAGCGGTTCGGGCTGAACTCGACCCGTGCGTTCGAGTACCTCGTCCGGACGTCACAGGCGAGTCAGCGCAAGCTCCGGTTCGTGGCCGCGGAGCTCGTGACGCGCGCCAATGAGCGTGACGACCCAGGCAGACAGGCCTAAAACCGACGTACTGTACCGTTTAAGCGACGATCACGCTACTCTCTGTAGTGAAATCCGCCGAGGGAAACCTCGACCGCGGGCTCACAGGAAAGGCCGTGACCGTGTCCGTCGACGTCGCCACCGAGGGGTCCTCGTGATCTCGGGCGCCACGTGACGGCCGGGCCACTGCCCAGCCGGATCTTCAACGCGGTGGTGGTCGCGTCGGGCGCTGTGCTCGCCGCAGTGGCCGTCGTCATGGTGACCGGTGATGCCGCCTCGATCGGGCTTGGAACGTTCGTCGACACCCGAGCCGTCGACCTGCTGACGGTCTTCGCCGTGCCGATGATCGCGATGATGGGCTACTTCCCGATGCTCATCGGCCGTACGGGCGGTGGCATCGAGATCGGCCTGGACTCCTGCGTTCTCATCTTCTTGGCCAACGTCACGGGACCATGGGAGGCGCTGCTGCTCTGGTCGCTCGGTACCACGATCGGTCAGCTGGTGTCCGACAAGCGACGGGCGACGAAAGCGTTCAACAGCGGACTCGGCACGATTGCCGGCGGACTCGCCCTGCTCGTCATCCACCTTGCGGACGCAGGCCCCAAGGTCTCGTGGCGCGGCCTGCTCGCCATGGGTGCGGGCGCAGCTGTGTACTTCGCTGTCGACTACCTCCTGTCCGCGACGTCGCTCACCCTGCAGGAGGGCACCAGCCTTCGCGCCGAGGTGGTCCCGAGGGGCGCGTTGGCGGCCTTCGTCTCGTTCCTCGCCATCGCGTCGCTGGGCTACCTGGCGGCCCTGGTCGTGTACGCGATGTCCACCGACCATCCGGACCACCCGCTGCCGCACTGGTCTGCCTTCCTGCTTGCGGTGCCGGTGGTCACCATCCTGGTCGCATCCAGGGCGCTGTCTCGAGGCGGCGAGCTGGCGCGCCGGCTGCAGGTGCTGTTCGACACCGTGGTCAAGGCGCAGAGCGTCGTGGACCGTCCCGCCCTCCTGGGCGTGCTTCGAGATGGTGCCGGCGATTTGCTGCACGACCCCCGGTTCACCCTTCGCGCGACCGCTCCCAACTCGAACGAGATCGGCGTCCTCGTGCCCGGAGGCGATGACCAGCAGTGGCTGGTCGCCCCGGCTCTGAACAGGGCACGATCCACCGCGAAGGACGACCAGGCCGGGTTGGCCGCACTCGTCGTCGTGGCCGAGGACGCGCTCGCGCGCCTGCGGCTCAGCAACGCGATGTCGCACCAGGCCTGGCACGATCCGCTCACCGGACTGCCGAACCGGTCGCTGTTCATGGACCGGGCCGCGCACGCGATGGAGATGCAACGCAGGCGCGGCGGCCACCTCGCCGTCTTGTTCTGCGACCTCGACGGGTTCAAGCGCGTCAACGACTCCTTCGGGCATGCGGCGGGCGACAGCCTCCTGACCGAGGTCGGCCGCCGCATCCGGGCAGCGGTCCGGGAGACCGACACCGTCGCCCGGCTGGGCGGGGACGAGTTCGCTGTGCTGCTCGAGGAGGTGTCCGAGAGCGGCGAGGTCCACCTCGCCTGTGACCGGATCCTCACGGCGCTGCGCGCCCGTTTCCACATGTTCGGCGAGGACGTCAGCGTGACGACCACGATCGGGGTGGCGCTGTCCGAGACCGGTGGCACGGCGGACTCGCTGCTGAGCCAGGCCGACCTGGCGATGTACCACGCGAAGGGCCAGGGCAAGGACCGGTACGAGGTGTACCGGCTGTCCTTCGGTGACCAGCGCAGCCAGCGGATCGAGTTCGTCGAGAACCTCCGCCGGGCGGTCGAGACGAAGGCCCTCGAGGTGTACTACCAGCCGGTCGTCGACCTGCACTCGCGCACCATCGTCGGGGTCGAGGCGCTGGTCCGCTGGCGCCGGGACGGTGTGCTGGTGCCCCCTGACCTCTTCATACCGACGGCCGAGCAGAGCGGCCTGATCGTGGGGCTCGGCGACATCGTGCTCGACGTCGTCACCGCGGACGCACCCCAGCTCGTGGCGGCCGCCGGCAGGACGCTGTCGGTCGCCGTCAACGTCTCGGCTCAGCAGCTCGTGAGCGAAGGTTTCGTGCCGCGGGTGCAGTCGGCCCACGAGGCGATGGGTGACGTGCACCTGATCCTCGAGGTGACCGAGCGCGACTTCGTCAACAAGGAGCCGCGCACCCTGGCGGCCATGCACGCCCTCGCGGCCGCCGACATCCGCTTCGCCATCGACGACTTCGGCGTCGGCTTCTCGTCGATGGAGTACCTGCAACGACTGCCGGTGCGGATCCTCAAGGTCGACAAGACCTTCGTCACCAACATCGAACACGACTCGAAGGCCTGCACGCTCGTGCGCTCGATGGTCGTGATGGGCGAGGCGCTCGGCCTCGATGTGGTGGTGGAGGGCATCGAGCGCTGGAGCCAGCTCGAGCACGTGACCTTCCACGCGGCTGCCACGACCGGCCAGGGCTACCTCTTCGGCCGGCCCATGCCGTGCGACGAGATGGTGCAGCTGCTGTCGGCCTCCATCCCTGCGTGGCCGGACCGCCTCGAGTCGACTGCCCTGCAGCTGTCCCATGTCGAGGCGGTGCCGGCCACGGTCATCTGACGTCGCGGCTCAGCGCCCGCAGCAGGAAACGTTCGTCATCGATCGGGCGACCCCACAGGGCCGGGTCCTCGAGCCGGCGGACGGTCACCGACTCCAGGTGACCCTGTACCAGCCGCTCGCACTCGGCCGCCGACAGGCCCGAGCCGGTCGACCAGCACCCCTCGACCAACAGCAGTACGCCGCCGGGACGCAGCAGGGCCGCCCACCGCTCGACCGCGGCGCCGGGATCCGGCAGCGCCCACAGCACGTGCCGCACCACCACCGCGTCGACGGAGGCGGCGGGATAGGGAGGGTCTGCCGCATCCGCCAGCTCGAACGTCGCATCGACGCCGGCACCCGACGCCTTGCGACGCGCCACCTCGAGCATCCGAGGCGACGTGTCGATGCCCTTGACCTGGTAACCCGCCAGTGCCAGCAGGACGCTCAGGGTGCCGGTGCCGCAGCCGAGGTCCGCAACGGTGGCGGGGGCGGGAGGCAGCTGTGGAAGCACCAGGTCGGCCCACGCTGCCCGTGCCTGGGGGTTCCCCAGCCCATGGTCCGGCTCGGCGTCGAAGCTCTCGGCGTAGGCGTCCCAGTCGTCGGCCGTGGGTGGTTGCACGGGTCCATCGTGCCGCAACCGGCAACGCGGGTCTGGAAGACTCTGCCCGTGAACTCCTCGGCAGCGCTGGCCCCGGCGCCGCGGCTGACGCTCGAATGGGCCAAGCGCGCGGTCGCACTGACGTTCGCCGCGAACGGGATGGCGTTCGGCTCCTGGGCCTCACGGACGCCCGCCGTGAAGTCCGCCCTGCACCTTCGCGCATCCGGCCTCGGGGTGCTGTTGATCTGCATCTCCATCGGGTCGCTGGTCGCCCTGCCCGTCTCAGGCGCGGTGGTCCAGCGCTTCGGCACCCGCCGGGCGGTGCTGGGCAGCGCGGGGCTGGAGACGTCGGGGCTGCTGCTGGCGGCGTTCGGCCTGTCGTCCGGCCGGGTACTGGTCACCGGAGCCGGCCTGGTGCTGACGGGGCTGGGAATCGGTACCTGGGACGTCGCGATGAATGTCGAGGGCGCCGAGGTAGAGCGACGGCTCGGCCGCAGCATCATGTCGCGCTTCCATGCGGCCTGGAGCCTGGGCAGTGTGGCGGGCGCGGCTCTGGGCGCCGGCCTAGCCGCGGCGGACATCGGGGTGTCGGCCCAGCTGGTCGCCACCGCGGTCGTGATCGCCGTCCTCGCGGCCGTGGGCGTCTCGCGCTACCTGAGGTTCGTGCCGCACGTTCCGGTGCCTTCCCGCGATGGCTCCGGGCGCAGCTCGCTCAGTCAGGGTTGGCGGGACCGTCGGACCCTGGTGATCGGTCTGATGGTGCTCGCCTTCGCTTTCATGGAGGGAGTCGCGAACGACTGGATAGCGCTGGCCTCGGTCGACGGGCTCGGCGTCAGCCAGGCGATGGGGGCGGTCACGTTCGGATGTTTCGTCAGCGCCATGACTGTGAGCAGGGTGCTCGGCGGCGGCTTCCTGGACCGGTGGGGGCGGGTCGCTGTCCTGCGGGCGTCGGTCTTCGTGGCGGCAGCCGGCCTGCTCCTCGTCATCATCGGTCCGGCGCTCCCGGTCGTACTGGTAGGCGGCCTGCTGTGGGGGGCCGGGACCGCGCTGGGCTTCCCGACCGGGATGAGCGCGGCTGCCGACGACGTCCCACGGGCCGCCATCCACGTGTCGGTGGTCAGCTCCATCGGCTACACCGCGTTCCTTGCCGGCCCTCCGATCGTCGGCTTCCTCGCCGACGCCGTGGGCGTGAGGGAAGCCCTGTACGTCGTGCTGGTGGCGATCGCGCTCAGCCTGGTGACCTCCGGGCGGGCCCGGCCCCTGGCCTCGGCCGAGGAGCGCTGACCTCCCGACCTACTCGGCCGCCATCTCGCTGCGGGCGCCCACCGCCAATGCCTCCGCGACGGCCTGCTCGACATCGAGGTTGCGGGCCGCCTGGTAGGCCTCGTCCCACTCCGGGCTCGAGCGTGCTCCCTGCACGGACCGGTCGATCAGGGCTTCGTCCGCGACCGTGCGCGGGATCCGCGCGCTGGTCCGGTACCGGTCGGCCGCTGCGAGCAGGCGCGCCGCCGTCGCAGGGTGACCGAGCTCGAACACGACGATCGCGAACATCTCGACGAGCTCGACGCTCAGCTCGGCGTCGTCGAGCGCGAGCGCCCGGGGGGTCAGCTCGGCGAGGTACGCGTATGCCGCGTCGGCGCCCTCGACGTACAGTCGTGGCATCGTGGAGTTGAA
>JAWWPH010000102.1:0-3373 GCA_033850875.1 Nocardioidaceae bacterium
GCGGAGCCAGTCCGATCTGGGAGAAGCCGAGCTTCTCGACCACCCTCAGACTGGCGGTGTTCTCCGGTCGGATCGCGATCTCCAGCCTGTGCAGCCCCATCGTGATCATGCAGTGGTCACCGGCCATGGCCACCGCGAGCGGCATGATCCCCCGGCCCGCATGCTGCTGGTCGATCCAGTACCCGACCTGGGCCCATCGCGCGGAGCCCCAAGCGATGCCGGTCACCGTGAGCTGTCCGACCATCTGCTCGTCGTACGTGACCACGAACGGGAGCGCCCGACCGTCCCGGCCCTGTCGGATGAGGTCGACGACGAGCTCCCGGTACCCGGATGCGGCGCCCCCCGACCGCGGCGGGCGGGTCGACTCCCAGGGCGCCAGCCACTCGACGTTGTTGCGGCGCAGCTCGGCCCATCTCGCGGCGTCGCGTCGCTTGATCGGCCGCAGACCCACGCGGTCGGCCTTCAGGGTCACCGGCCAGCCGCGGGTCAGCTCACACCCCCGCTGGGCGGTCTGGCGTGGTCACCACCGTGGAGCTGGTCCAGCGTGTGCTCGACGATCGGAAGCAGTACCGCCAGCCCGTCCTTCACCCCGCCGGTCGAGCCCGGCAGGTTGACCACGAGCGTCGATCCGGCCACACCGGCCAGGCCGCGCGACAACACGGCCGTGGCGATGCCCCCGGCCACGCCGTACGCACGGATCGCCTCCGCGATGCCGGGCACCTCGTAGTCGACCACCTCGCGAGTCATCTCCGGCGTCCGGTCGGTGGGGCTCAACCCCGTGCCGCCGGTCGTCACGACGATGTCCGCGCCGGCTGCCGCCGCTTCCGTGAGCGCAGCACGGACCGGCTCGCCGTCCGGTACCACGCGTGCGGTCACGTCACCGAAGCCCAGATCGGTCAGCGCCGCGACGATGCGCGGACCTGTGGTGTCCTCGTACACCCCCGCAGAGGCTCGGTTCGACACCGACACGACGACTGCACGCCGCTCTCCGAGACTGCTCACCTAACGCCGCCTCCCCCGGTAGAGTCGCCGGCCGCTCGCTCCCCACCTCCGACGGCACCGGCGTCGTCGCGTTGCCACGTCCCCGTTCGTCCACCGGACTTGCGAACCACCTTGACGTCGTCGATCACGGCCGCCTTGTCGACGGCCTTGACCATGTCGACGAGCGCGAGGCCAGCGGTACAGACGGCCGTGAGCGCCTCCATCTCGACTCCTGTTCTCGCGTTGGTACGCACGACGGAGGTGATCTCCACGGAGGCGTCGAGGACCTCCAGCTCGATGCTCACACTCGAGAGAGGGAGGGGATGGCAGAGCGGGATCAGGTCCGCCGTCCGCTTGGCGCCCATGATGCCCGCGATGCGTGCGACCCCCAGCGCGTCGCCCTTCGCGACGCCGGGGCCTCGCAGCAGCGCCGAGACCTGTGTCGACACGCGGACGCGTCCGGTTGCCGTCGCCTCCCTCACCGTCACGTCCTTTGCGGACACGTCCACCATGCGTGCGGCGCCGCTCTCGTCGACGTGGGTGAGGGCAGGCGCCCCGGCGTCGTCCACCATCAGAAGTTCCGGTCGAGCACCAGTACGTCCACGGTGCTTCCCTGGTCGACGGTGCCGGTGGCCTCCGGGATCATGATCAGGCAGTTCGACCTCGCGAGGCTGCCGATCAGGTGCGAGCCGGGTCCACCGACGGGTGTCACCCGGGCGCCGTGCTCCGTGACCTCGAAGACCCCCCGCGCGAACTGCCTGCGGCCGCGTGGGGAGGACATCTGCTCCGTGCACTCGGCGCGGACCAGGGGCCGGCGGTAGGGCTCTCTGCCCATCATCCGCCGGATCGCCGGCAGCACGAAGACCTCGAACGAGACGTACGCCGACACCGGATTGCCCGGCAGGGTGAAGATCGGCGTGTCGTCCTCGCCGATCGTCCCGAAGCCCTGCGGCTTCCCCGGCTGCATCGCGACCTCGGTGAACTCCACGGTGCCGAGCCGGCTGAGGACGTCCTTCACGACGTCGTAGTCACCCATGCTGACGCCGCCGCTGGTGACGACCAGGTCGGCTCGCACCAGCTGGTCGGACAAGGCATCGGTCAGCTCCTGCGGGTCGTCGCTGACGATGCCGACGCGGTACGCGATGGCGTCTGCCTGGCGAGCGGCCGCAGCCAGGCCGAACGAGTTGCAGTCGAAGATCGAGTCGAAGCCCAGCGCCGAGCCCGGCTCACGAAGCTCACTGCCAGTGGAGAGCACCACGATCCGTGGCCGGGGGCGCGCCTTGATGCGCGCGTGACCCGCGGCGGCGAGGATCATGGCCTCGCGAGGCCCGAGGATCGTCCCCTCATGCAGCAGCGGGTCGCCACTCTTCACGTCCTCGCCGCGAGGCCGGACATGCTCCCCGCGCTGCGGCGCCTGGGTGATGGTCACGCTCGAGCGACCCCCGTCGGTCCACTCGATGGGGACGATGGCGTCCGCTCCGGTCGGCAGCGGCGCACCCGTCATGATCTTCACGGCCTGGCCGGTCGACAGCGCCGACGCCTTCGCCTGGCCCGCCGCTGACTCGCCGACGACCGGCAGCCGGACCGGGTTGTCCCGTGAGGCCGACTCGACATCGCTGTGGTGGCAGGCGTAGCCGTCCATCGCCGAGTTGTCGAACCTGGGCATGTCGATGGTCGACGTGATCTCCTCGCAGATCGGCAGACCCAGCGCCTCCAAGAGCGGCTGCTCGTACGGTGGCAGCGGAGCGACGACGTCCATGATCGCGCTCAGGTGCTCGTCAACGCTGCGCATTCGGTCAACTCTCGCTCGATGGTGCCCGGGGGTCAGAGCCACCCTAATGCCCGTCGAGCACCGTCCCGTCGCTGATCCGTCCCGGGGAACCCTCGGCTTCCACGGTCACCTCGCCGCGGGCCACCACGTCGGCTCCGAAGGTCCAGTCACCGTGCACCGTGATGCTGTGGGCCTCGACCAGGGAGGGCGGACCGGCGGGGAAGCGGGCGTCGAAGTCACCGACCAGCTTGTAGTAGTCGGAGTCCAGGTCGACGAACGGGGCGGACGAGAGCCCGTCCGCGAGGACCACCGCGAAGTCGTCGGTCAGCGTGTACGCGTCGGATCGCAGGACCAGCAGGTCGTTGGTCGACTTCACTGGGAGGAACCGGCTCCGCTCGACCTCGAGCGCCTGGGCACCGGGGAACACCTCGATCGCGGCCCCCATCGCGGTCTCGATCTGTACGACCTCGGGTGACTGCTTGTCGCCCGGGTCTACGGTCTTCGTGTTGCGGATCAACGGGAGACCCAGCACCCCGTCACGCTCCTCGAGGCGTGCGGCCAGCTCGCGCAGGTCGAACCACAGGTTGTTGCAGTGGAAGTACCGGTGGCGACTCTCGTCGG
>JAWWPH010000241.1:0-3456 GCA_033850875.1 Nocardioidaceae bacterium
CAGCTCGAGCATTTCCTCGACCGCGCCCAGGAACGACGAGAGCAACCGGAGGTCCGGCGGGGGGAAGCTGACGAACGCCACTGTGACGGTGCGGTGGCTCTCCAGCAACTCACCGCCGACTCCGAGCCGCGCCGACACGAGCGGATGCACGAACCGGGCAAGAGCCGCCTTTGTGTCGGCACCGGCGGTCACAAAGGTGGGCGGTGAGGGTTCGGGCCGTTGCGCCGGGCAGTCCAGGCCGGCACTCGCGCTGGGGTGCACGACGACGTGTCCGGCTGCGGCCACCCCCTCGGCCGCCACGGCCAGATCAAGCCCGGCACCGAGGTGAACGGGCAGAGAGCGCCGCGCCGATCGTGCTACCGCCGTCGTGACCGGCCCTCTAGCGACGCCGATCCTGGCCTGCAGCGACACCGGGCCAGCGACAGTGGTCGAGCCCGCCGTGCGCCGGGCCAGCTCCTGGATAGCCTCGGCACACCGCACGGCGTCGGCTGCAGTGGAGGCGACCGGGCCATCGAAGACGACCGTGAGGGCGTCGCCGCCGTAGGCGACCGGATCGCCGCCGCGATCCAGCACAACGTCGGTGACAGCGCCGAAAAAGCGCCGAAGAAGGCGGCTTAGTTCCTCGGTGCCACGGCTTCCCAGTCCGGCCAGGCGTTCCGTCAGCGGCGTGAAGCCGGCCAGGTCGACGAAGAGCGTCGTGGCGTCGAAAGTGACCGCCTGTCGCGTTCCATCCAGGAGCCCGTGCGAGACACATCGTTGTGGCGCGAACGCCTCGAACATTTCCCTCACGTCTGCCCCTCACGGGACGCACAGCTGTGGCTTCCAACCTAAATCCATTGACCGTCGCCTGTCGCGTCGTTACGTTCCGAGAAGGAGATATCGAGGAGACACCATGGCTCTCATCCCTTTCACGCGGCGGGGAGCCGTCGCGCTCGTCGCCGCGATCGCGACGGTCGTTCTCGTCCCCTCCACAGCTTCGGCGAGGTGGCGCTTCCACAATGACGCCGACGTCACCCAGATCTCCGCGCCTCCGGGCGGCACGGAGGATCAGACCTGCACGAACCTGCTCAAGGGACAGACCGGATGGGCAGTGGACCCCGACGGTGATCCGAACACGTACCCGGTGCCGGACATTGCCTATCAGGCCGTGACGTATGACGTCTGGACCAAGCCATCCGATGCACCGGCCGGGGGAGAGATAACGTTCGCCGATCCCGATGTCGAATACCTGCTCCCGGATGGCACGACGGTGCCAGCCGTCTTCGTCAAGCAGTTCACGACCAGCAACCGGGTCGCCGTCACGCCGCCCAGGACGACGCCGGCTCTCAGCCCCAACTACTTGTTCACGCGCGGCAACTTCTCCACATCGTTGCCCCCAGGCATCGCTCCCGGAGACCCAGTCGGCATCAAGCCGACAGCGAGCGGCTCGGAGTTCATCACCTTGACGGCCGTCGACTGCACCCGCGCAACAGTCCGGATCGACGTAAGGCCGGCCTCGAGCGCCAACAACGTCGATCCGCGGCAGAGCAGTCCACTGCTCCCGGTCCTCGTCTACGGCAGCTCCACGCTCGACGTACGCTCCATTGCTGCGGTGCACCTGCAGAACGCAGCTCCCAAGGCGGTGTCACCGGAGCTGCGACGGCCCTACGACGCCAACGGGGACGGCTACCTCGACCGGAGGTACTACTTCGCGCCCTCGGCCACCGGGATCCGTTGCGGTCAGACGTCAGTGACGCTCACCGGGCGTACCAGCGCAGGCCTTCGCTTCACGGGCACGGACGCAATCCACACCGTCTGCTGACAGCCGTCCGAGTCCTCAGCCGGCGGACGGTGACTCGTCCTCGAGACGTCCGGGCGTGCTGTCGGTCACCGTCGCCTCGTGGCGAAGCAACGGGAACCGGGCCACCTGCCGGGACGTCGCCCGCAGCCGGTCGACCGCCTGTGAGGCCGTGGCCCGCTCCTCCCACTCCCGGCGCCGGCGTGCCCGCTGACGCAGCCGCTCCTCGACGTCGATCTCACGCAGCACCCGCTCGACGCTCGCCAGCACGGTGCCGTTGAGAGCCCAGCGCTCCGGATCGTCGTACGGATCGAGCAGGAGAAGGTCCGTCAGCCGCGCCCGAGCCTCCCGGACCGTGTCCAAGGCGGTCGCCAGCGTCCTCTTGTCCGGGTCCGCAACGGTCTCCGCCTCGGCGCGGACCAGTCGACCGAACGCAGCGACGGCAGCGGCAAGGTCGTGGAACAGCACGGCGATGACCTCCCGGACATCGGGCGAGTACCCACCCTGCGCATCGTCGGGGGCGTGGCGGACCTGGTCCAGGAGTGCCCGGCACAGCGAGCGCAACGCAAGCACGCAGTGCTCGAGGGCGTCGAGCCCGCTGCGCAGGCTCGGCGCGGTGTCCATCGTGCCCAGCGCGCGTACGTTGAGCTTGCGACTCTCCTCGGCGTTCACGAGCTCTCGGTCCACCCGCCCGACCTGGTGTGTGAGGGTACGGATGCGGTCGAGCCATCGAGCCGCCCTCTCCTCGGACAGCCCGTCGCCCAGCTCGTTCGCCATCGAGGTGAGGAATGCCGACATGTCGTCCGCGAAGGCCTCGACCGCCTCCCCCGCCGTGTGCGACTCGACCGGCCCCGGCAGCAGCACGTTGTACAAGACGCCGACCGCGGCCCCGACCAGCGTCTCGGTGATCCGCCCGGCGGCCGATGCGGAAGCGCCGGTCGCGCCGACCGCCAGCACCAGCATCGCGCTGATCGGTACCTCGAGCATCTGCTCGCGAAGGTGGAGCAGCTGACCGATCATGATCGAGCCCGCGATCAGGACGGCGAGGCTCCAGGGGCTGAACTCGAGCAGACTCGACACGAGGAGGGCGACGAGGACGCCGGCCACGACGCTGGCGACGCGTTGGACGCTCGCCAGCAAGGTGCTGTACAGGGTCACCTGCACGACCAGCAGAGCCGTCAGCGGCGCGAGGAGCGGCTTGGTGCCGGGGAACATCTGCTCGGCGACGACGTACGCCGCCACCGCAGCCCCGGTCAGTCGCAGGGCCCGGACGACCGACTTGGCACCGCGTTCCCGGGCCCGCTCCGTCCCCCGTCGGATCCACCGCTTCAGCACCTGGCGACCTGTCCTCAACACGGGCTCACCTCAACACATCGGGCCGCGAGACGGTAACGTCGTCCGGAATTGCTATCTACACCGTACGCATCAGGGTCGAGGGGGCGACACGATGAGAAGGAGAGAAAAGCCCTTATGACTGTTACCCGACGAAACCTCCTGGTCGGTGCCGGAGCCGGCGCGATCGGCGTGGCCGCCGGCACCTCCGCAGGCACCGCTGACGCGGTCCGGGCCGCTGCTCGAGCGTCGGCCGCAGCCCGGCGACCATTCCGTCCGTACACCGCCTCCTCGTACTTCAAGCTCCCGGTGACCGGCCACCGCATCGACGGGTCGCGGACGCGGGC
>JAWWPH010000254.1:0-9441 GCA_033850875.1 Nocardioidaceae bacterium
TGGCGCCGCTCGTCGACGAGGAGTCAACGGTCGTCCTCGACGCCTACGCGCTCGGTGTCCTCGTCGACCTCGACGAGGTCCGGTCGGCGTTCGCGGGGCGGTGGGTGCTGACGCCGAACTCGAACGAGGCCGCCCGGCTGCTCGGTGCGGAGCCCGACGACATGGCCGACGGGGTCGGCGAGATCGCTCGGCGCTACGACGCGGTGGTCAGCTGCTCGGGGTTCGTGGCCGACCCGGAGGGGCGCCGGTGGAGCATCCCTGCCGGCCACGTCGGGCTGGCGACGTCGGGCAGCGGCGACGTACTGGCCGGCTGCGTGACCGGCCTGCTCGCCCGGGGTGCGGACCTCGGTCAGGGCGCGTGCTGGGCGACGTACCTGCACGCCGGCGCCGGGGACCGGCTCGCCGGCCGGGTGGGGCCGCTCGGCTTCCTCGGCCGTGAGCTGCTCGAGGAGCTGCCGCCGCTTCTGGTGGAGCTCACCGCCTGACCCGCCGACACGTCACCCACGGCCCGGCTTCGTCGGCGTGTCGCTCGCGCATTGACGTCTCGGCGTCGAAACCCGAAAGCGGCGCGCTGACGCCTGGCGGCCCCGGGGCCATCGAAGGGTTCGCCGTGGAGCACTCGGATACAGGGTTCGAGGCCGGCGGAGACGTCGCTGGCCTCATCGCCCTCGATGAAGGCGCCCGCGTCGATTGCTGTGGCTGAATCTCCCGCCGCCACCATGTGCGCCCGCTCGAGCGTGCATATGCGCCCGCTCGGCCGGACGTTTGCGCCCGCTCGACGTCTCAGCCGGAGGGGACCGGTCCGTCGCCACGCAGCGATGAACGGAGCTGGCCGAGCCACTCGATGCCCAGCCGGCGTCCGTCGGGGAACTCGTCGCCCGCATCCCAGCGCCACGTCGTGACCATCGCCAGCACCAGGGTTCGGCAGGCACGAAGCAGGCCGTGATCGACTCCTGGATAGTGTTCGGCGACCTCTTCAGGCGCGTGAGCGAGGTCGAACTCGACCGGTCCTCGACAACACGTCTCGAGGTCGACGAACAGCAGCCCGTTCCGTGTGTCGAGGACGTTGCCTGGGTGAGGCTCGCCGTGCAGGAGCTGGTCACGGCCGCGATCGCCGACCATCCGCCTGAAGTGCCGCAACGTGTCGCCCAGCAGCACCCGGTCCGCGTCGGCCAGCGCCGGCGTACTGGCGCGGTCCGCCACCAGCGCCTGGGCGGATTCGACTCGGTCCGTGAAGTGCGGCACCGCCACGTCGAGCGTGCGCATGCCGGCATGCAGCATCTGCAGCGCATGCGCGTAGCCGGCGGGCGAGATCTGAGGCGACGTCACGGGCTCGTAGTAGGTCCACAGGGTGACCTCGAAGCCATCCCGCTCATGCACGCGCTGGGCGACCCGAGGCTCCAGCGAAGCCACCGGACAGCCGCGTGCCGCGAGCCGCTGAGCGAGGTCGAGCTCGAACTGCGCGGTGTGGAGCACCGCCGGTGCGACCCGGGCCAGTACGTCACAAGGCAGCAGGCGCAAGGTGAGCTTGTTGGAGTTGTGAAGCACCTGCGAGTGTTCGACGGTCAGGTCGAGTGAGGATACGGTCGACCGGGCTGCGGCCGTCGCACGCGCGACGTCTGAGGCCTTCATCCGTCTCCCTTGGCAGCCTGCTGTGCCCCTGAGCTGTGGTCTGAACCCTCATCATGCGACTCGTGGTCACGTCCGTCGACACTGTATCTATGGCGGGGCCCCGGCCTGTGGCGCCGGATGGGTGATCGCCGATAAGCGACATTATGTCAACTAGCGCTCGCTGTGGCGGATTCACGAACCCCGGGCAGGGTCCCCTCGGCCGGCCCCAGGTCCGACTCCCTCATCGACTGCGTTGCACGTGACTGGCGCACTGGCGTCAACAGAGTGAGATGCCGACCGAACGGCGTACCACCGGCCGGTTGAGCAGTGCCGCACACCAGGCGAAGTGGCCGTCACTGCCTGAGGCACTGAAGCAATTGCTCGTGACGAGTGCGTAGGCGGCCCGGTAGATGTTCAACACCTGTTGGTCGTACCCGAACATTTCGACAATGGCGGCATCGAGGATTCCCTCGTTGAGCTGGCCGCGCGGCCCGTACATGTCGTGGACGCCGGCCGCGACGGCGGCGTCGAACCGGGGATCCCCGACGGTGCTGAGGAAGCCGAAGTCGAGGATCCCCGTGGCGGCATGGACGTCGTCGACCAGGATGTTCGCGGGGATGAGGTCGCCGTGGATGAGCACGGGAGTCGTGGTCGTCAATGCCCGCAGCGATGACGCGACAGCAGCCACGAGCCGGTCCAGCCTGGGCACTGCGCGGTCGAGAACCGTCCGGAAGCGACGGGCCCGACGCTCGACCAAGGTGGCCAGCGATGACCCGAACGTCTCGTCGGGGTCGAAGGCGGACTCGCCCGCCAAGACGGGCAGCGAGCTCATCGGCCGAGTGGGTGCTATCGCCCGGAGCGCTGCCAGCACCTCGAGGACGACGTGGACGTCCGCATCCGCGAGCTCGTACGGCCGGTCCCCCATCTCCTCGCGCAGGGGGCGCCCCCGGAGTCTGCGCTCTACCGTGGCGTGTCGATCGCCGACAGCGAGAATGCGCACGATCATCGGCGTCGACAAGGCGAGCCCGCTGTCGCGTACCGCCCGATAGAACCTGAGGAGCCCATCGAGCTCCTCCGGAGAGCGGGTGTGCCAGGTCTTGGCGACGAGATCGTCACCCAGGTCGACGACGACGCCTTCCATCCCGCCGCCGATGACCCTCCCGGGGTGGTACCCCGCTTCGGTCAGCGCGCGCTCGACAACCGCTGGGATTCGGGGGCTCACAGCTCCACCCTGCCGTCTGGCCGAACCGGGCACCACCTGGTCCCCTGTCGAGTGGGCATCCCGCCTCAGGCGTCTTCCTAGGCAGGTGCTGTGGGATCTGTGTCTCCGGTACCGTCCAGGACCTCGGGTAGCCGGAAGACCGAGCCCGCTGCGTCAGCGGCTGGGCGCCACCAGGCTGCAGCAGCCATAAGTGCAGGCTTGAGAAGGGGAGTGTGACGTGGCCAACCGATGGACGTCGGTCACCGTCGACTGCATGGATCCCGGACGCCTCGCGCAGTTCTGGAGCGCGCTACTGCAGAGGCCCGTCTCGGACGAGCACGACGGTCCCGGCTGGGCCACGGTCGGCTCACGCCTCGATGCGCAGCCGCGGCTCACCTTCCAAGCCGTCGCGGAGCCCAAGAGCGCCAAGGTGCGGCTCCACCTCGACGTGCAGGTCGACGACATCGATGCCGGGCGCGAGCAGGTGCGGGCCCTCGGAGGGCGCTGGACCGGGGAGAGGTACGACTACGACGAGGGAGTGGTCCTGGTCATGCAGGACCCAGAAGGCCACGAGTTCTGCCTGGTCCAGTACTACGACTGAAGCGGGCGTGTGCGAACAGGCCCGTAGGCCGGCGCGCTCGCCTCAACCGGTACGGCCGCGGCCCCGAGCCGGGTGGCCGCACTCGGGCGACCAGCGCAACAATGGCGCTCATGCCCCGCCACGAAACCTCCGTCCGGATCGCCGCGCCCGTCGAGACGGTGTGGGCGGTCACGTGCGCCATCGAGTCGTGGCCCAGCTGGAGCCCGACCATGACCTCGGTGACGCGGTCGGACTCCGGGCCGCTGCGTCCCGGTTCCTCGGCTCGGGTCCGGCAGCCGAAGCTGCGACCGGCCACCTGGGTGGTCGACGTGGCGGACGAGAACCGCAACTTCACGTGGCACACGAGCGGCCCCGGGTACCAGATCAGCGCGGCACACCTGCTCGAGCCGGCGGATGCGGGCACATCGGTACTCCTCCGCGTCGAGGCGACGGGTCCCCTTGCATCCCTGGTGTGGCTGCTCGCAGGACGTACCGCCATCCGGTACGTGGAGCAGGAGGCGGCGGCCTTGAAGCGAGCATGCGAGGTGCCCGCGTAGCCGCCGTGACCGTGCCGGCGCCGCTGCGACAGGCCACGCGCGCATTCGGTACCGTGTGCTGGGCTCGGAGGCCGGCGTCGTTGCGCTGGAGCCGACGACGCAGCCGGCTCACGAGCGGACGCGACCGCATGACGAGGAGAATCCCGTGGCACCGACCAACCTGGAGATCGCCCGCAACGCCTCGCTGAAGCCGATCGAGGACATCGCCAACGAGATGGGTCTCGGCAGCCACCTGCTCGAACCGTACGGCCGCGACGTGATGAAGATCGACCTCGAGGCCGTCACCGAGCTGGCCGACCGGCCGAGGGCCAAGTACGTCGTCGTCACCGCGATCACGCCGACGCCGCTCGGCGAGGGCAAGACGACCACCACCGTCGGCCTCGGCCAGGCCATGCATCACATCGGCCACAAGGCGGTCGTCTCCATCCGGCAGGCGTCGATGGGTCCGGCCCTCGGCATCAAGGGCGGCGCGGCGGGTGGCGGCTACAGCCAGGTAGTGCCGATGGAGAAGCTCAACCTCCACCTCACCGGCGACATGCACGCCGTGACGGCCGCTCACAACCTGTTGAGCGCGATGCTGGACAACTCGCTGTTCCGCGGCAACCCGCTCGGCCTCGACACCAACAGCATCACCTGGCGACGCGTCCTCGACGTCAACGACCGCGCGCTCCGCAACATCGTGATCGGGCTGGGGGGCCGCGGTGACGGTGTCCCCCGCGAGACCGGCTTCGACATCACCGCCGCGTCCGAGGTGATGTCCACGCTGGCGCTGACGACCTCGCTGCGCGACCTCCGCGAACGGCTCGGACGGATCGTGGTCGGCTACACCAAGGACGGCGACCCCGTCACCGCCGAAGAGATGAACACCGCCGGCGCCATGACGGTCCTGCTGCGCGAGGCGATCAAGCCCAACCTCGTCCAGACGATCGAGAACACCCCGGCACTGGTGCACTGCGGTCCGTTCGGCAACATCGCGACCGGCAACTCCTCGGTGCTCGCAGACCTGATCGCCTTGCGCTGCGGCGACTTCGTCGTGACCGAGGCAGGTTTCGGCGCCGACATGGGCGCCGAGCGGTTCTTCAACATCAAGTGCCGGGCCTCGGGCGAGGCGCCCGACGCCGCAGTGGTCGTCGCCACTGTGAGGGCGCTCAAGGCGCACTCGGGGCGGTACCGCATCGTCGCCGGGAGGCCCCTCCCGGACGGCCTGCTGGCGGAGAACCCCGACGACGTACACACCGGGGCGGCCAACCTCGTCAAGCAGATCGAGAACGTGCGCAAGCACGGGGTCTCCCCCGTCGTCGCCGTCAACACCTTCCCGACCGACCACCCGAGCGAGCACGCGGCCATCCGTGAGATCGCCGAGAGCGCAGGTGCGCGCTGTGCCGTCTCCAACCACTTCGCGGAGGGAGGTCGCGGTGCGATCGAGCTCGCCGAGGCGGTCGCGGAGGCGGCGGCCGAGCCTTCTCAGTTCCATCTGCTGTACCCCGACGAGGCGACCCTGCGGCAGAAGATCGAGACCATCGCGACCGAGATCTACGGTGCCGACGGTGTCGACTACTCCCCCGCTGCGGCCCGCTCGCTGGACACGTACGAGAGGGCGGGCTTCGGCAGGCTGCCGATCTGCATGGCCAAGACGCACCTGTCCCTGTCGTCGGACCCCGCGCTCAAAGGGGCGCCGACGGGATGGACGCTCCCGGTGCGCGAGGTGCGCGCCTCGGTGGGAGCAGGGTTCGTCTATCCGATCTGCGGCGACATGCGGACCATGCCCGGGCTGGGATCCGACCCGGCAGCGGCACACGTGGACCTCGACGCCAACGACGACACCGTCGGCCTCTTCTAGCCTGGCGCGTACCTGACCAGCCATGGCCACCACGTCGTTCCTCGGCCAGGAGCTCGGCGACTTCCTCGACCTCGTCGCGAGCCGGGAGGCAGCGCCTGGAGGCGGCGCCGTTGCGGCCGTCACGATCTCCCTGGCAGCGGGCCTCGTCGCCATGGCCGCGCAGTTGTCGGAGCGGCAGCTGCCCGACAGCGCCTCCCTCGTGACCGAGGCGGAGCAGGTGCGGCGGCGGTCTGAGCGCCTCGCCGACGAGGACGCCGAGGCCTACCGGGCGGTGCTCGCGGCCTACACCGCGGCTCGCTCCGGTGCCACCGCGAAGACGTACGCGAAGATCGCGGCAGCACTCGACGGGGCGGCGCGAGTGCCGCTCGAGATGGCGTCGCTCGCAGCACAGACGGCGGTACTGGGGGCTCGCCTCGCCCTCGAGGGCAACCCGAGGCTACGCGGCGACGCAACGACGGCGGTGCTTCTGGCGGAGGCGGCGGCGCGGTCGGCCGCTCATCTCGTGCAGGTGGACGTCGACGAGGGCGACGGCGACCCGGCGCTGATTCGTGAAGCCGAAGATCACGTCAGGGCCGCGTCGGTCGCTGTCGCTTCGCTACCCCGTCACCAGTGACACACTCGACAGGAGCCATGCACACGCGTCACAACCGTGCGCAGTACTGATCAGTTCTGGGTTACTCTGCACCATGCGCGCGCAACGATTGAGCGACATCCTGGACCGGGTGGCCGAGCGCGGCAGCGTCAACGTCGTCGAGCTGGCCGAGCAGCTCGACGTGTCCGGAGCAACCATCCGGCGCGACCTCCACGTGCTTCACCAGCAGGGGCTGCTCATGCGCACGCACGGCGGGGCGATGCCCAACCGAATGGGGATCGAGCGTCCGATCCGGTACCGGGAGGCCCGCCAGCACGAGGAGAAGCGGCGGATCGGGGCGGCTGCGGCTCGCCTCGTCGAGGACGGGGCGGTCGTCGGCATGACCGGAGGGACCACGGGGACGGAGGTCGCCCGAGCGCTGGCGCATCGGCGCAACATCACCGTCGTGACCAATGCGCTCAACATCGCCGCGGAGCTCATGTCCAGGCCCGAGATCAGGCTCGTCGTCGTCGGTGGTAACGCCCGCCACGCGTCGTACGAGCTTGTCGGCCCGGCTGCCGAGTCCATGGTCGCCCAGTACCACTTCGACCTGGCCTTCATCGGGACCGACGGCTTCACCACCACCCAGGGCTGTACGACGCATGACGAGATGGAGGCGCACACCGACCTGGCGTTCATCCGGCAGGCGGGACGCACCGTGGTCATCGCCGACAGCACCAAGCTCGGCAAGGTGACGTTCGCACGGATCTGCGGGCTGGATGCGGTCGACGACCTGATCACCGACACTGGTGCCGACGCGGCGACTCTCGCGTCCGTCCGGCTTGCCGGCGTACAGGTCACGGTGGCCTGAGACCGCGCGAGCCCGCGGCTCGGATCGCTGTAAAGTTCGTGATCATTTATGCGCACCACGGAAGAGGTCAGATGACTGCACGCGTCGACGCAGAGATCGCGTCACAGCCGGACTGCTGGGAGCGGGCGATCGAGTCCGCTGGCAACCACGCAGACGTACTCCCCGCCGCGGGGGCGCGGGTGGCGGTGATCGGCTGCGGGACGTCCCTGCACATCGCGGCGGCCTATGCGGCCGCCCGCGAGGGTGCCGGAGCAGGGGTCACCGATGCGTTCCCCGCGTCAGAGGCCTTCTTGGACCGCGGATACGACGCCATCATCGCCCTCAGCCGGTCGGGAACCACGACAGAAGTGCTTCGCGCCCTTGAGGATGCGCCCCGGGCGGCTCGCCGGCTCGCGGTCAGCGCCGACGCCGACGCTCCGGTGAGCGATCTGGTCGACGACGTCGTGAGCCTCGACTATGCCGACGAGCAGGCGGTGGTCCAGACGCGCTTCGCCACCAGCGCCCTCGTGCTCCTCGCCACCTCGGTGGGGCTCGATGTGGCTTCGGCGATCGCAGAGGCGCGGACCGTGCTGAGCGGACCACCCGACGGGCCGCTGGTCGACCGCCCTCACTATGCGTTCCTCGGGCGAGGCTGGTCGGTCGGCATTGCCGCAGAGGCGGCCCTCAAGGTACGCGAGGCCGC
Organism: Nocardioidaceae bacterium; assembly: GCA_033850875.1. Lineage (GTDB taxonomy): Bacteria > Actinomycetota > Actinomycetes > Propionibacteriales > Nocardioidaceae > DASQEH01. The sequence goes on from JAWWPH010000254.1 coordinate 7,914, forward strand.
AGCCGCCTGGAGCGAGAGCTACCCCGCACTCGAGTACCGCCACGGACCGCTGTCTGCTGCCACCGACACGAGCGTCATCTGGTTCATCGGCGCGCCGCCGGACGGCATGGTCGACGACGTGTCCGTGTCAGGGGCGACCGTGGTCGCGGACGGGCTCGAGCCGTTGGCCGAGTTGGTCCGCGCACAGCGGGTCGCGGTCGAGACGGCCCGTGCACGCGGGCTCGACCCCGACAATCCCCGCTACCTGACGCGTTCCGTCGTCCTGCCCTGACTCCGGCCCGCCGGGAACCAGACCCGATCGGCGGACCGCGCGTGCCCGCACACCGGAAGGTTCGCGGCCGGTCGACCGGACATGTGCGCCCCCTCGACCGGACATTTGCGCCCGCTCGACGGAATTTGCGCCCGCTCGACGGAACATTTGCGGCCGCTCGACCGGACATTTGCGCCCACGCGGCCGAGCATCTGCGCCCGCTCGGGAGGTCGGAGGGGTCAGGGGCGGCGCTCGTCGGCGCCGATGTCGATCCGTCCCGCTCGTACCCGGGGCTGGCGGTCGATGTCGAGCCGGCCGACGACCGAGCCAGGCAGCCGGACGCCGGCGTGGACGGCCGGTGAGTGCCGGCGCAGGTGCAGGTTGCCGTGTGCCGGGTCCCGCAGCCGTGGTGCGATGAACCGGCTGTGCCGGTCCAGCCCGGTGGCCCGCCGGTAAGCGCGCCAGCCGACGTAGGTACGACCGAGCGACCCGAAGGACGCGTGCGACGGCCGGCCGCCCGTTGCGAAGTACAGGTTGTGGTCGATCCTGTTGCGGGTGCTCACGCCGTCGTGCTGCGCGCGGGGAACCGTCCCGAGGACCGCGTGGTCGGCGTCGGTGGCGTACAGGATGTTGTTCTCGAACGTGTTGTCGTGGGCGTAGTACTGGATGAGCAGCTCCGGTGAGCCGTCGTCGAGCCGGTTGTCGCCGTACAGCGTGTTGTTGACGAACCGGTTGTCGAACGAGCGCCCGGTACGGACGCCGCCGCAGCCCGGCCGGCCGTCGCAGTAGCCGCCGGTGGTGATGCCGACGAAGGCGCTCCTCGACACGGCGTTGTCGGCGACCGTGACGTGGTCGGCGCTCCCGTGCGGGTTCTCCGCCGCGACCTCGATGCCGATGTCGTCGCGGGCGACCCGGTTGCGCTCGACCCGGATCCGGGTGCCGCCGTCGATGTAGATGCCGTCGGCGCAGTTGCACCAGCCGCCACCCTCGTAGTAGGCGGGGTTGCCCCGGGAGATGATGTTGTAGACGGTGTTGTCGGCGATCTCGCCGTTGCGGGCGCGGTTGACCTGTCGGTACCGATACGGCGCGGGCAGGGTCGGCTCGAACCCGATGGCGTCGATGCCGATGTTGTTGTCGTCGTGGATGAGGTTGCGGGTGATTCGCCAGCCGTCGACGTTGCCGTTGACGACGACGGACTCGCTGGCGCCGAGCACGAGGTGGTCCACGGTGTTGCGGGTGATGGTGAGGTCTGTGATCGCGTGATGGGGCCGGTCCCCG
>JAWWPH010000262.1:0-2953 GCA_033850875.1 Nocardioidaceae bacterium
CTGCGTACGTGACTACGTCCACGTGGTCGACCTTGCCGCGGCTCACATCGACGCCCTCGACTACCTCAGCCGGGACGACCGTCCGCACGAGATCTTCAACGTCGGCACCGGCAGGGGTGCCTCCGTCCGGCAGGTGCTGGAGCAGATCGCTGCGACGACCGGGTACGCCGTGAACGCCCCTGTCGTGGAGCGGCGGGCCGGGGACCCCGCTCTGCTGGTCGCCGACGTCTCCCGGATCAGGACCACCCTCGGGTGGCGCAGCGAGCGGACCCTGGCCGAGATGGTCGACTCCGCCTGGCAGGCCTGGGCACCCGTCCACGGCGAGCCGGCCGTCCCGCCGCCCTGAGGTCGACCCTCAGTCGTCCTCGGTATCGGTGTCGAGCAGGTACCCGACCGCCTTCACGGCGTCCTCGGCGGAGCCTTCGAAGATCATCCTGCCCGCCTCCAGGACCAGCCCCTTCTCACAGAGGTTGAGGACCTGGTTGGGGCTGTGGCTGACGTACACCATCGTGCGGCCCTCGTTCTTGAGCTCGCGGATCCGCTTCATGCACTTGCGCCGGAAGGGCTGGTCTCCCACGGCGAGCACCTCGTCGATCAGGAAGATGTCGCACTCGGTGTGGACCGCGACCGCGAACGCCAGCCGGCTGAACATTCCCGAGGAGTAGTGGCGGACCTCGCTGTCGAGGAAGGACTCGAGCTCGGAGAACGCGACGATCGAGTCGAACTTGCGGTTGATCTCCGCCTCGCTCATCCCGAGGATGGCACCGTTGAGGAAGATGTTCTCGCGCCCGGACAGGTCGGGGTGCAGCCCGGCCCCGACCTCGATCAGGCCGGCGATCCGGCCCCGCGTCAAGACGGTGCCCTCGTCGGGCTTCATCACGCCCGAGATCAGCTTGAGGAGCGTGCTCTTGCCCGATCCGTTCAGGCCCATCAGGCCGATCGAGTCGCCCTGGTCGAGGGTGAAGGAGATGTCGCGCAGCGCCGTGAACGACTTCGACAGCGGCTTGCGACGAGCGGCGTTGACGACGAACTTCCGGAGTGTCTTCTGGTTGCTCGTCTTGAAGTGTTTCGTCGCCCGGTCGACCACAACCGACGTACTGGTCACAGCTTCTCCGCGAAGTTGCCCTCGAGCCGCGCGAAGACCGCCTGCGCGAAGAATACGAACGCCACCCCGACCACGATCATGATCGCCCCGCGGTCGAACAGGTGGGTCGGGAGCTCCTGCCGCTCGAAGATCTTCGGAGTCGGCGACGACGGCGTCCAGAAGGCACGGTTGTTGAGCAGCACGGCGATGCACAGCGGACTGGACAGATAGATCTCGTACACGACGGCGTGGGCGTGCTGCAGCCGCTCCATCAGGATGCCGAAGGGGTAGATCATCGGCACGGTCCAGGTGATGACGGTCTGGAGGACGTCGACCACGTTGGAGACGTCGCGGAAGTACACGTTCCAGGCGCTCAGCAGCAAGGCGACACCCAGCCCGAAGAGCATCACGATGGCCAGCGCCATCCCCGCGGCGACGAACGCCATCATGTCCGGGTGCCACCCTGACAGGAACCCGCCGATCAGCAAGATGACGTACATGGGCACGAGGTGGTAGGCCGACACCGCGATCGTCGCGACGGGGAACATCTCGCGCGGCATGTTGATCTTGCGCACCAGTGACTTGTTGCGCACGACGGACTTGGAGCCGGAGGTGAGGGCGTCGGTGAAGAACGACACCATCACCATCCCCGAGAAGATGTGCAGCGCACGGTCGGGGAGCTTGTGCGAGCCGATCAGCAGCCCGATCACCCAGAAGTACATGAGGAACCGGACGGCGGGCTTGACGTACGACCACAGCAGACCGACCGGCGAGCCCTGGTAGCGGACCCGCAGCTCCTTGCGGACCAGCAGCCTCAGCAGGTAGCGCCGCCGGAAGACGTCGACCAGGCCACCGCCGCGACCGGGGTTCTGGAGCGGTCCGAGCGGGTTCGGCTCCTCACGCTCCTTGGTGAGCTCGATCGTCACTCCACGCCACCGCTCTCGAGGACCGCGCCGTCGGCGAAGTGCGGACGCAGCACGTTGTCGTACATCGACAGTGCGGACCCGATGGCCATGTGCATGTCGAGGTACTTGTAGGTACCCAGCCGACCGCCGAACAGCACGTTGGGCTCGGCCTTCGCCAGCTCGCGGTACCGCAGCAGCTTGCTGCGGTCCTCTGCCGTGTTGATCGGGTAGTAGGGCTCGTCGCCCGACTCGGCGAAGCGCGAGTACTCGTGCACGATGACGGTCTTGTCCTTCGGGTACCAGGTGCGCTCGGGGTGGAAGTGCCGGAACTCGTGGATGCGCGTGTACGGGACGTCCTCGTCGGCGTAGTTCATGACCGAGCACCCCTGGAAGTCGCCGACGTCCTTCACCTCGACCTCGAGGTCGACGGTACGCCACGACAGCTCACCGGCCGAGTTGGCGAAGTACGCGTCGAGCGGACCGGTGTACACGATCGGCACCTGCCCGACGTAGGTGTCGCGGACGTCGAAGAAGTCGGTCTCGAGCCGGACCTCGATGTTGGGGTGGTCGACCATCCGCTCGAGCCAGGCGGTGTAGCCGTCGACGGGCAGGCCCTCGTACTTGTCGTTGAAGTAGCGGTTGTCGAAGTTGTAGCGGACCGGCAGCCGGGAGATGATCTCGGCCTGGAGGTCGCGGGGGTCGGTCTGCCACTGCTTGGCGGTGTAGCCGCGGATGAACGCCTCGTACAGGGGGCGCCCGATCAGCGAGATCGCCTTCTCTTCGAGGTTGCCCGCGGTGGCGCTGTCGAACTCGCTGGCCTGCTCGGCCACGAGCGCACGCGCCTCGTCCGGGGTCATCCAGCTGCCGAAGTACTCGCAGATCGTCGCGAGGTTGATGGGCATCGGGTAGACCTTGCCCTTGTAGATCGAGAAGACGCGGTGCTGGTAGCCGGTGAACGCGGTGA
>JAWWPH010000298.1:0-3616 GCA_033850875.1 Nocardioidaceae bacterium
CGAGCTCGAGCTCGTTGCGAATGCCGTACAGGCCGCCGGCCAGCATCGCCGCGCACGCGAGGTACGGGTTCACGTCACCGCCAGGGAGCCGGTTCTCGACCCGCAGCCCGGCACCGTGCCCGACGACCCGCAGCGCGCAGGTCCGGTTGTCGTGCCCCCACGCGACGGCGGTCGGTGCGAACGAGCCGAGCTGGAACCGCTTGTAGGAGTTGATGTTGGGCGCGTAGAAGAGGGTGAAGTCCTCGAGCGTGGCCTGGATGCCGGCCACGAACTGGTCGAAGACGGTCGTCTGGCCCTCACCCGTGTCGAAGACGATCGACCCGTCGCGGCCGCGCAAGCTCATGTGGATGTGACAAGAATTTCCTTCACGCGCGTCGAACTTCGCCATGAACGTCAACGCCTTGCCCGAGAGCGCGGCGATCTCCTTCGCCCCGTGCTTGTACACGCTGTGGTTGTCGGCGGTCGTCAGCACCTCGTCGAAGCGGAATGCGATCTCGTGCTGGCCCAGGTTGCACTCGCCCTTCGCGGACTCGACCTTCAGCCCGGCTCCCTTCATCCCGTTGCGGATGTCGCGCAGCAGCGGCTCGATCCGGGACGTCCCCAGCAGCGAGTAGTCGACGTTGTACTGATTGGCGGGCGTCAGGTCCCGGTACGCCGAGGCCCACGCTTGCTCATAGGTGTCGTCGAAGACGATGAACTCGAGCTCTGTCCCGGCGAAGGCCGTCATGTCGATCTCGGCGGCGGCCTCGACCTGCCGCTTGAGGACCTGCCTGGGTGACTGGGTCACCACCGAGTGGTCGGCGTCGAGCCAGCCGAGGTCGCACTGCACCATGACTGTCGCCGGCAGCCAGGGGATCCAGCGCAGAGTGGTGAGGTCGAGGACGAACTCCATGTCGCCGTAGCCGCCCTCCCAGGAGCTGATGGCGTAGCCGCCCACGGTGTTCATGTCCACGTCGACGGCGAGGAGGTAGTTGCAGCCCTCGGTCCCGTGCCCCAGTACGGACTCGAGAAAGAAGTCGGCGTGCATACGCTTTCCCTGCAGCCGGCCCTGCATGTCGGTGAACGCGACGACGACGGTGTCCACCTGCCCGCTGGCGATCTCGACGCGGAGCTCCTCCACGCTCAGCTTGCCTTGCCCGGTGGGCGTGGTCCGTAGCTCCGTCATGACAGGTTTCCGTCCCTTCGGGGGGTGAGATACGGGACTCCGAGGAGCCCGCGCAGCAGACCGGCCGTGCCGTCGCAGTGGCACTCCATCACATCGCGGGCCTGCTCGGCATCCCCGGCGAGGACGGCGTCGACGATGCGCTGGTGCTCGTCGTTGGAGTGGGCGATGTTGACGGCCAGTACGGGGATGGCGGCAAGCATGTCGTGCAGGTCGCGCTGCACGTCGGCGACCAGGCCGAGCAGCCGCTCCGATCCCGACAGCTTGGCGACCGCCAGGTGCAGCCGGCTGTCGGCCAGCCGGTACTCCTCTTGGCTGCCGGCGGTCTCCACGGCCTGCAGGGTCTCGCGCAGCCAGCCGCGCTCTCGAGGGGTCAGGTCGTTGTTCGCGGCGATGGCGGCGGTACCGGGCTCGATGACACGCCGGGTCACCAGCGCCTCGCGATAGTGCTCCGGCGTGGCGGCCGCAACGGTACGCACCAGGGACTGCCAGGAGGATCCGTCGGTACCCTCAGCCCGGCTGGGTCTCTCTGCGACGACCGTACCCCCGCCGCGGCCGCTGCGGGTTGTCACGAGCCGGGCCTGCCGCAGCGCCGCGATGGCCTCGCGCAAGGTGGCCCGGCTGACGTGCATCGACCGCGCCAGCTCCCGCTCGGGCGGCAGCCGGTCGCCCGCGGCGAAGACGCCGAGCCGAATGGCCGTACCGAGCTGTTCCACCGTCGCCTCGAACGCGTTGGTGGCCCGTACGGGTCGCAGCAGCACAGCCGCGAGACTCGGGTCGCTCGAGGAGGCTCGGGCCTGGGCAGGAGGCGAGGGGCGCGGCGACATGACGGTGCTCACGCAGTGGGGTCGCGAACCTCGGCAAGCGCCGGCGCCGTCGGCTTGCCGACCATGAACCGGTCCTTGCCGCCGGCGAACCAGGTGCCCGTGGCGAGCAGGAGCACCGCGACCACCGCTACCGGGGCGTAGTTGAACGTCGCCCAGGTGTTGCCGGGCGAGTACTGGGGCAGCATGAACAAGATCACGATGATGGCGACCCAGACGACCGCGATCCACCCGATGGGGGCACTCCACCGGCCGAGGTTCCACGGCCCCGGCTCGAAGGTGGGGTTGGTCCGGCGCAGGAAGACGGGAGTCGCGTACGCGATGTAGAGACCGATGACGGCGATCGACACCACCGCGAAGAACGCGACGAGGTTCTTGATCGCGGGGAGCGTCAGCACGATCGAACAGGTGACACACAGCCAGATCGAGTTCGTCGGTGTCCCGGTGCGCGGGTTGACCTTCGCCCACAGCTGGGAGCCAGGCAGGGCGTGGTCGCGGCTGAAGGCGTACGACATGCGCGAGTTGGCCGTCACCGACGCCATGCCGCAGAAGAACTGTGCTACGGCACAGATCAGCAGCAGGAACTCACCGGTACGCTGGCCCGCCGCGTCGATGAAGATCTGGGCGGGAGGAAGCCCGGTCGCCGAGCCGCGCTCGGCGCCGTAGTTCTGGATCGCCGCCGTCACCGCGATGAGCAGGATCCAACCGGCGAGGATCGACACCCAGATGCTGCGCACGATCGCCTTGGGAGCCTCCAGGCGCGCACTGATCGTCTCCTCGGCGACGTGCGCGGACGCGTCGTAGCCGGTCAGCGTGTACTGGGTCATCAGCAGACCGATCAAGAACGCGTACACGGGCGCCCCCGCGAAGGAGAAGCCGGTCTGGTTCACGTAGTGGGTGAAGGTGAACGACAGGCTCTGGTGGTGGTCGGGGACGATGAAGAGCACGCCGACGATGATGGCGACGCCGACGAGGTGCCACCACGCGCTCACGTCGCTCAGCACCTTCACGACCTCGACACCGAAGGTGTTCAACAGTCCGTGCAGCAAGATGATCACGAGGAACGCGATGAACGTGGTGGTGAGCGTCACCTTGGCGCCCCAAACCAGATTGAGCAGCGCCATCCAGGTGACGGCGGCGCCGTAGTCGATCGACGCGGTGACCGCGACCTCGCCCATGAAGTTGAACCAGCCCGTGTACCAGGCCCACTGCCGCTCGTTCTTCGTCGCGAGCTTTCCGGCCCACCAGTACAGCCCGCCGGCCGTCGGGAAGCACGAGCAGATCTCCGCCATGGCCAGGCCGACGCAGAGTACGAACAGGCCGACCACGGGCCACCCGATGTTGATGGCGACGGGACCGCCGGCATCCATCGCGAGGTAGTACGTGGTGATGCAACCGGCGAGGATCGAGATGATCGAGAAGGACACGGCGAAGCTCGAGAAGCCGGACATGCCGCGGTGGAGCTCCTGCTCGTAGCCGAGCTCTGCCAGGAACTCGGCGTCGCTCTGCGAGGAGGGCGACGACGCGGGGGGACGAGTTAGCATCAGGGCTCCTGAGAACGGCGGCCCGGTCCTCGCCGTGGCCGAACCCCTGAGATCTTGGTGCCGTGGTGGCCGCTCGTCAAGGTCTG
>JAWWPH010000306.1:0-2565 GCA_033850875.1 Nocardioidaceae bacterium
TCCTGCCTGCGCTGAGAGGTCAGCTGGACGCCTCGCCGAGCCAGGTCGAGCTGCTCTTCACCAGCTACCTCGTGGTCACGGCCGTCATGATGCTGGTCACCGGCTGGGTGTCGAGCCGGCTCGGGGCCAAGCGGACGCTCGTCAGCGGACTGCTGCTCATCGTCGTCTTCGCGGCACTGGCCGGATCGTCGGGGAGCATCGGTGAGATCGTCGGGTTCCGCGCCGGCTGGGGCCTGGGGAACGCACTGTTCATCGCCACGTCCCTGTCGGTGATCGTGGCCTCGGCGAGCGGTGGTTTCGCGGGTGCCATCATCTTGTACGAGAGCGCCCTGGGCCTCGGCATCGCCACCGGCCCGCTGCTCGGCGGCATCCTCGGGAACGTCAGCTGGCGGGGACCGTTCTTCGGCGTCTCGGTGCTGATGGCCATCTCCTTGCTGGCCACCATCGTGCTCCTGCCCGCGACACCGGCGCACGCCCGGCCCGAGAGCATCACAGAGCCGATCAAGGCGCTCCGCCACCGCAGCCTCGCCACCACGAGCGTGGTCGGCCTGCTGTACAACTGGGGGTTCTTCACGCTGCTCGGCTACTCGCCGTTCCTCATGCACCTGTCCCCCATCAGGCTCGGGCTGGTGTTCTTCGGCTGGGGCGTGCTGGTGGCGATCTTCGCCGTGTTCGGAGCGCCATGGGTCAGGGCCCGGTTCGGGACTCCCCGCAGCCTCTACGTCAACTTCGCCCTGCTCGCCGCCGACCTGGCGATGATCGGCATCTGGCCCGGCAACCGCACTGTGGTGATCGTCGCCGTCATCGTCGCCGGCGCGTTCCTCGGTGTGAACAACACGCTTGTCACGACGGCGGTGATGAGCATCGCGCCGGTGGAGCGGCCGGTCGCCTCGGCCACCTATGGCTTCGTCCGTTTCATCGGTGGTGGCCTGGCTCCCTACGTGGCCGCCAAGCTGGTGGTGCACTACAACACGCACGTACCGTTCCTGATCGGGGCCGGCGCTGTCGTGGCGGCGGCGATCGTGCTGAGCACCGTCCACGGCGCGCTCGACGCCGCAGACCGGGGAGAGGTCGCGCAGCCCGAGCGCAGTGACGAGCTCTCGGTGGCCGACTCCCCGGCCGGCCCAGGCGCGCCCGTACCCGCAGCATCGAGGCACCGGTCGTCCTGACGCCGGAGGCGTTCGCTCTCTGCCGCCCGGGGAGCTCTGCGGCCTGGGGAGCGCTCCATACTTGACCCATGGATGCCACCACTCTGCGCGAGACCCAGGCCCCGCTGAAGGCCGCGTACAGGTCAGACCCGGGCACGGCCCGGACGCCGCTGGAGGCCCACGCGAGCTTCCGCGACGACGGCATCACGTGCACCGTGGACGGCTGGGCCGGTCCGGTCAGAGCCGGGCTGCACGCGGCGACCGGCGGTGACGGCAGTGACGCCTGCTCCGGTGACATGCTGCTCGACGCGCTCGTTGCCTGCGCGGGCGTGACCCTGCGCAGCGTCGCGACGGCGATGGGCGTACGGCTCGAGTCGGTCGACCTCCGCGCAGACGGCTTCTTCGACGCCCGCGGCACCCTGGGCGTCGACCGCTCGGTACCCGTCGGCGTCCAGGACGTCGTCGTGACCATCTCGGTCGAGACCGACGCCGACGATGCGGCTCTGGAGAGGCTGGCGCGGTCGACCGAGCGCTACTGCGTGGTCGGCCAGAGCCTCAAGGAGCCCGCGCGCGTCGTCGTCTCGCGGGCCGGAACGCTCGACGCGGCCGTCGCCTCCTGACGTCGCGCCGGTCTCGACACGGGACGCCCGTGCGGTGAGATAACGCCGCCGCTAGGGTATTGCTCCCGATAGCTGCCAGGAGAGTCCGCGTCGGCGGAGCCCCCTGATCGCGCTGCCGTGAAGCAGTGGCTCCAGGAGCCACTCGGACACCAGGAGGGTCTGTGCCGGTCGTCGCGATGAAAGAGCTGCTCGACCGGGCGCTCGCCGACAGGTACGGCGTCGCGGCGTTCAACATCATCAACGACCTCAGCATCGAGGCGGTACTCGCCGCCGCCGTCGAGGAGCAGGCGCCGGTCATCCTGCAGACGTCGGTGAAGACCGTCCGCATGTACGGCCGCGACCAGCTCTTCGGCATCTTCTCGGCGTTGGTCCGCGACGTTCCGGTACCGGTGACGCTGCACCTCGACCACTGCCCGGAGCGGTCGGTCATCAGCGACTGCCTCGCCGGCGGCTGGAACTCGGTGCTCTTCGACGCCCACGAGCTCGACGTGGCCGAGAACCTGCGGCAGACGACGGAGGTCGTGGGCGAGGCACGGCGCCACGGTGCCCACGTCGAAGGCGAGATCGAGGGCATCCAGGGCGTCGAGGACGGCGTCGGCTCCGACCGGGCGTCGGTCCAGCAGAGCCTCGACGTCGCGGTCGACTTCATCAAGCGGACTGGAGTGGACTGCTTCGCACCGGCGATCGGCAACGCACACGGCCAGTACACCGCGGCTCCCGTCATCGACCACGACCGCGTGAGCGACCTGGTCGAGGCGACCGGCGTGCCGATGGCCCTGCACGGTGGTACCGGGCTG
>JAWWPH010000319.1:0-5178 GCA_033850875.1 Nocardioidaceae bacterium
GCGCGTCCGTCGGAGCTTGCTGCGGCGGCCGGATGCCGACAGGCTGAAGAGGTGACGACCTGGGACCTTCGGATCGCGCCGGACGAGAGCGCCGAGGAGGTCATCAGGGACCGGCTGATCGGCTACAACAAGGACCACTCGGAGATCGTGCGCGCCCGCTTCCGGCCCGAGAACCTCCCCTCGCGTCCGCTGGCGGTCTACGCGTACGACGGGCACGAGCTGGTCGGCGGTGCCTGCGGACGGGCGGTGGACGTGTGGCGCTGGCTGACCGTCGACCTGATGTGGGTCGACGACGTCCTGCGCGGCCACGGCCTCGGCAGGGCCCTCCTGGAGCGGCTCGAGGACGAGGCGCGCCTACGCGGCTGCGACTGGTCGAAGCTGAACACGTGGGACTTCCAGGCGCCTGCCTTCTACACGCGCTGCGGGTACGTGGAGTACGGCCGCGAGGTCGACTACCCGCCGGGTCACACGAACTTCCTGCTGCGCAAGGACCTGCGCTGACTCGCTGCGTGTCCGGCTCTCACCGGTTCGCGGGCGCTGCGGGGAACGGCGCGAGGTCTGGGTACTTGCCGGTCCGCCCGTCCCCCGACGACGTGCCGCGAACGCGCCGGGCGACCCAGGGCGCCAGGTGGTGTCGAGCCCACTCGACGTCGTCGTGCAGCCGCCGGCGGAACGGCGCGACGTCGTAGGGGCCGAGGTCGTCGGCCCAGCCGTGGTCGCCCAGACCGAGCGCCTCGAGTACGGCGCCGGCGACGCGCGCGTGGCCCTCGGACGAGAGGTGGAGCCGGTCGACGCTCCAGACCTTCGGGTGCGCGAACGCCGGAGCGCCCCACAGCCGCACCAGGATGCACGAGTGTCGCTCGGCGATCTCCTCGACCATCGTGGTGAGCGCCTTGATCCGCGGCAGGGTGCTCGCGATGACCCGCGAGCGAGGCGTCGGGTCCACCGACTGGAACAGGATCACCTGTGAGCCGTTCTCACGCAGGCTGCGTACCGCGCCCTCGAACAGCCGGCAGAGCGCGTCGAGGTCGACGCGGGGCCTCAGGACGTCGTTGGTCCCACCCGCCAGACTGACCAGCTCGGGAGCCAGCTCGAGGGCGCGCGGCACCTGCTCGGCGGCGATCGCGTCGACCTTGCGGCCCCGAACGGCGAGGTTGGCGTATCGGAAGGAGGTGTCCCGGGCAGCGAACACCTCGGCGACCCGGTCCGCCCAGCCCCGGTACAGGCCGTCGCCGGCCTCCCACGGGTCGTCGAGCCCTTCCGTGAAGCTGTCACCGATGGCGACGAAGCTCCGGGGAACGGCGTCAGGTGCCATGCCGGGCCGAGGTCGCGTTCATCCCGGTATCCTTTCACGCCGCCTCGTTAACGCTCGATGACCGCTGTCACCCCCTGTCCGCCGGCCGCGCAGATGGAGACCAGCCCGCGAGCCGTCCCCGCATCGGCCGCGGCTCGCTCCGCCACCAGCTTCGCCAGCGTCGCGACGATGCGGCCGCCGGTCGCGGCGAAGGGGTGCCCCGCCGCGAGCGAGGAGCCGGTGACGTTGAGCCGAGCCCGGTCGACGGTGCCCAGCGGCGCATCGAGGCCGAGCCGCTGCCGGCAGAAGACCGGGTCCTCCCATGCCTTCAGGGTCGCGAGCACCTGCGACGCGAAGGCCTCGTGGATCTCGACGAAGTCGAAGTCGTGCAGGCTGAGCCCTGCCCGCGACAGCATCCGGGGCACGGCGTAGGCGGGCGCCATCAGCAGGCCCTCGTGCCCGCCGACGTAGTCGACGGCGGCTGTCTCGTGCCAGGTGAGGTACGCGAGCACCGGCAGCTCGTTCCGCTGCGCCCAGGCGTCGGACGCCAGCAGGACGACCGACGCGCCGTCGGACAGAGGGGTGGAGTTGCCGGCGGTCATCGTGGCGGTGTCCCGGCCGCCGAAGACGGTGCGCAGTCGTGCCAGCTGCTCGAGAGTCGTGTCCGGTCGCAGGCCCTCGTCGCGCGCGAGCCCGCGGAACGGTGTCACGAGGTCGTCGAAGAACCCGCGGTCGTACGCCGCGGCCAGCCGGTGGTGCGACTCCAGCGCGAGCTCGTCCTGCTCGGTCCGGCCGATCTCCCACTCGACGGCGGTCAGCGCCGCGTGCTCGCCCATCGACAGCCTCGTGCGAGGCTCGCGGTTGCGCGGCAGCTCGGGCCTGAGGTGGGCCGGCCGGAGCCGGGCGAGCGCACGGAGGCGACCAGACGTCGTCCGGGCTCGGGCGGCATCCAGCAGACTGCTGCGGAGCGCGTCGTTGACCGCGACCGGTACGTCCGACGCGGAGTCGACTCCCCCGGCGACGCCCACGTCGATCACGCCGAGGGCGATCTTGTCGGCCACCGCGATCACCGCCTGCAGGCCGGTGCCGCACGCCTGCTGCAGGTCGTACGCCGGCGTCTGCGCCGACAGCGCCGACCCCAGCACCACCTCGCGGGTCAGGTTGAAGTCGCGGCTGTGCTTGAGCACGGCTCCGGCCACGACCTCTCCGAGGCGCTCATCCGCCAGGCCGTACCTGGTCACCAGCCCGTCGAGGGCAGCCGCCAGGAGCTCCGAGTTGGACGCGTTCGCGTACGCCGAGCCTGCTCGCGCGAACGGTATCCGGTTCGCGCCGACGATGGCGACGTCTCGGATCTCGCCGGAGCGTCTCGGCATCGCAGTGCCTCCGTTCGTCGCGGTCGGCACCTCGCGGCGAGGTACTGCCTCGCGACAAGTTACCTTTGCCCCGGTGCACGCCGCAGCAGCGGCTCCACGCGCTGAGGAGGGTGACCGTGTCCGACCGGTACTCGTCGCTGGCCCGGACCCCGCTCGGCGGCTTTCTCGTCAAACGGCTCGGGCTGCCCGACCCTGTCCCGCTCGACCGCTTCATGCCGGGTGGGCCGCTCCTCGTCGGTCCGGTACTGGTCGGCGGCGCAGGCTGGTGCCGAGGCGCCGTCGTGGCGGCCCTGGCGGCTGCGGGTGGCGAGGTCGTCACCGCAGCGCCGTCCGAAGGCTCTCTGGGCGCGATCGTCTACGACGCGAGCGCAGTCGCCACGGTCTCGGAGCTGGTCGAGCTCCAGCGGTTCGTGTCACCGGTCGTTCGACGGCTCCGTCGGTGCGGGCGGGTGGTGGTGGTCGGCGCCCTGCCGGAGACCGCCGGGTCTGTCGCTGCGCGTTCCGCCCAACGCGGGCTCGAGGGGTTCACCCGGTCGCTGGGAAAGGAGGTCGGGCGGGGGTCCACGGTCCAGCTCGTGTACGTCGCGCCGGAGGCGGAGTCGGCGATCGGCTCGACGCTCCGCTTCCTCCTGTCGCCCAAGTCGGCGTACGTCTCCGGTCAGGTGATCAGGGTGGGCGTACCGGTCGGATCCGGCGGTCAAGTCGTCGACCCCGAGGCCCCGCTGGCGGGAGGGCTGGCCGTGGTCACGGGAGCATCGCGCGGCATCGGTGCCGCCATCGCCAGGACGTTGCACCGCGACGGTGCGAGGGTCCTGGGCATCGACGTCCCGCAGGCGGCGGACGCGCTGCAGGGCGTGGTCGAGGAGGTGGGCGGCGACCGATTGTGCCTCGACATCACGGCGGTGGACGCGCCGCAACGTATCGCGCGGAAGGTCGCGGAGCTTGCCGAGGGCGTCGACATCGTCGTGCACAACGCGGGGATCACCCGTGACCGCAGGCTCGCCAACATGACGTCCGAGCGCTGGCAGCAGGTGCTCGACGTCAACATCGCCGCGCAGGTACGCATCACCGAGGAGCTGCTCGACCAGGATCGCATCCGTCCGAACGGTCGTGTCATCGCCGTCTCGTCGATCTCCGGCATCGCCGGCAATCCCGGCCAGACCAACTACGCGACGTCGAAGGCCGCCGTGATCGGTTCGGTCGAGGCTTTCGCGGGGCTGGTCCGTGACCGGGGCATCACCGTCAACGCGGTCGCGCCGGGCTTCATCGAGACGTCGATGACGGCACCGGTACCGCTGCTCGTGAAGGAGGCGGGGCGGCGGATGAACTCGCTACACCAGGGCGGTCAGCCCGTCGACGTTGCGGAGACGGTCGCCTGGCTCGCCTCGCCCGACTCGGGTGGGGTGACCGCCAACGTCGTGCGGGTGTGCGGCCAGAGTCTCCTCGGCGCGTGACCGTGCCCGAGACACTCGAGTCGATGCCGGCCCTGCCGTGGCTGTACGCCCGGGCACTGCGGCAGGCAGCGCGGTCGAGGCTGCGTCCTCCGTCGGCCGGTGAGACGGCTTCGAGTTGGCGTACCGAGGCCGTCCGCGTCGACGGCGTACCGGTGGTCGAGGACAGGCTGGCGGCGTACCGGCGGGTGTGCGGCTTCACGACCGGGGACGCCGTACCGGCGACGTATCCGCAGATGCTCACGTTCCCGCTTCAGCTGCTCGTGCTGACGGGTGCCGGGTTCCCGTTCCCAGCCTTGGGCGTGGTTCACGTCGCCAACACCGTCGAGCAGCACGAGCCGGTACCCCCGGGCGCCGTACTCGACCTCGCGGTGCACGCGACGGACCTGCGGCCGCACCGCCGGGGCCGGCAGGTCACAGTCGTCACGGAGGCCCAGGTCGCAGGACGGGTCGTCTGGCGGGCGGAGAGCGACTACCTGCGCGTCGAGCGGTCGGCCCCTCGGTCCGGCGTCGCCGACGACGTACCGACGCCGCACGCCGCCGCAGCCGCTCGGCGCGGGCCCGTGTCGTGGGAGCTGAGCTCGGACCTCGGCCGTCGGTACGCCAGGGTCTCCGGGGATCGCAACCCGATCCACCTGTACGACGTCACGGCCAGGCCGTTCGGGTTCCGGCGGCACATCGCGCACGGCATGTGGACACTGGCCCGGTGTCTCGCCGAGCTCGAGGCCGACCTGCCGGCCCGGATGCGGTGCGAAGCGAGTTTCCGGCGCCCGGTGACTCTGCCCGGCCGGGTGGAGTTCACCGCCTCCGCTGTGGAGGGCGGCGTCGCGTTCTCCGTCGGGTCGACGGCTGACCCGGACCGGCACCTGCGAGGCAGGGTGTAGCCGCGCTAGCCGTACGGGTACCTCTTTGCGCCCGCTCGACGCGACAAGTGTGCCCACTCGACGCGACATTCCCGCCCGGTCGGCGCGACATTCCCGCCCGCTCGGCGCGACATTTGCGCCCACTCGGCGCGGGGTCGGGTCAGCGGATGTGGCCGAACCGCACGGACGTGGTGGCC
>JAWWPH010000329.1:0-4985 GCA_033850875.1 Nocardioidaceae bacterium
GACGAAGACTTCGTGGTGCTGGCTGACCCGGGCGGCAATCCGCTGTGCGTGATCGAGCCAGGCAACAGCTTCCTCGCCGGCACCGGCGATCTGGGCGAGGTCACCTGTGATGGGACACGAAACGTAGGACTGTTCTGGCGCGACGCGCTGGACTGGCCTCTCGTGTGGGACGAGAACGAGGAGACCGCGGTCCAATCGCCGTTCGGCGGAACCAAGGTCTCGTGGGGCGGCCCGCCGGTCGAACCCAAACACGGACGGAACCGGCAGCGCCTCGATGTGGTGACCGCTGACCCGCGCAGCGAGGCGGAACGACTCGTCTCGCTCGGCGCCGCCCTTCTCGCTGATCTGGCTGACGGCGTCGAGCTGGCCGACCCGGACGGGAACGAGTTCGGCTTGCATACAGGCTGAGCATCGACGTCGCGACCCTCGGCCCGGTTTCCCTGTCGCGATCCGGCCCTCACCGACCTGCATCACATCGCAGCCGTCGACTCCGGAGTGACTGGACCGACGTCGCTGGCCGCAGCGTGACGAAACGACGGAGTGTGCAAGCAGTTCCGCAGCCATTTCTCCATTCCGTCAGCCGCTGCGCGACCCACTGGTGTCGGGTGGCCGGTGAACCCATGTGGCGAGGCAGGGTAGATCCGCAAATCGACCTCGACGCCAGCGGCCAGCAACCGCACGGCCATCGCAAGATTGTCTTCCAGCAGGACGTCGTCGCGACCCACCACCATGAGAACCGGTGGCAGTCCGGTCAGATCCGCGAAAAGGGGCGAAAGATCCGGATGGGTGCGGTCGGGAGCGTTCGCGGCGTACGCGTCGAGGAAGTACTCATCGGCGATCAGCCGACCGGCCGGCGTCTGGCCGGAAAGGTCATAGGTTCCGAATTGGAGGACCGCGCCGCCGAAGGCGGTGATCCCGCGATCACGCAGGCGGACGAGGGTGGCGACCGCGAGCGTCGCGCCAGCGGAGAAGCCGGTGATCTCGAGCTGCCTCGTACCGAACCGCGACTCGGCGTGCTCGGCCAGCCAAAGCGCCGCTGTCTCGCAGTCGTCCGGAGCCGCCGGCCATGGACACTCGGGCGCCAAGCGGTAGTCCACACTGACCACCGCGACTCCCAGCGCGTCCGCGAGGCGCCTGCTGTAGACGTCGCTGGCAGCGGCCGAACCCATGTAGAAGCCACCACCGTGGATCTCGAGCAACACCCCCGCGGGCTGGCCGTCCACTGGCTCGTGGACCCGGATCGGAACGGTTCGCCCACCGGCGCGGACCACCTCGGGAGCCGGACCCGGCTCAGAGCGGGCAGGCGCGGGGGCAGCCGCTCGGATGCGCCGCAGCTCTTCGAGAGTGGCGGGACCGCGCCCTGCCCGACGATGTGCGTAGAAGGCGCGCGTTTCAGCAACCAGGGGCGTGAGCTCAGCATCGATGAGGGAGGACAACTCCAGGCGCACCGGACGACCCTACGGTTCAGCTTCGCCGTCTCATCACTAGACGCGCGGCGCGACGTCAGCAGACACTCTGATGCCCGTGGTTGTCGATCGCCGCTCGACTCAGGCGGTGGCATCGGGCTCAGGTCCGATGACGGGTGCGGTGACGCCGGCGTAGCCCTGCCGTTCGGGGCTGGTTGTGGTGGCCTCGCCGGCACACAACTGCCGCGGGACAGGACGTGTCCGTGCGGCGCACGGTTAGTGTCGACGGATGAGCGCGACGAGTGAGCCGGTGCCTTTTGAGATCTACCGGGCCGGCGTGTACCTGCACGGTACTAAGGCCGATCTCGCAGTCGGCGACCTGCTGGTGCCCGGCCGGCTGTCGAACTTCGAAGCGGGCCGGCTGATGAACTTCGTCTATTTCACCGCCACTCTCGACGCCGCGGCCTGGGGCGCTGAGCTCGCTGCGGGCGAGGGCAGGGGACGCATCTACATCGTGGAGCCGACCGGTGAGTTCGAGGACGACCCCAACGTCACCGACAAGAGGTTTCCGGGCAACCCGACGCAGTCCTTCCGCAGCCGCGAGCCGCTTCGCGTCGTCGGGGAGCTTGTCGCGTGGGTCGGTCACTCAGCGGAGAAACAGCAGGCCATGAGGGCAGGACTGGACGCGTTGAAACAGCGGGGTGAGGCGAAGATCGAAGACTGAGTGACGAGGGACCTGCGTTCACGTGAAGCAGCCTCACCGTCCAGGTGGAGTTGATCCCCTCCCACAGTGAGCATCACCTCGGAAGGCAATCTGATTGGATGTGTCGGATCCGGCGGGGACCGTTCGTGGGAAGGGTGGACGGGCCGCCAGGGCCGCCACTCCCTAACGACCACACTTCCTTCCAGGAGTCACCGTGAAGCTTCTTCTCACCTCCGGCGGTGTGACGAACGCCAGCATCCGCCACACGCTCGTCGATCTCCTCGGCAAACCGATCGCCGAGTCCAGCGCGCTGTGCATCCCCACGGCGCTGTACGGGCATCCGATGGTCGGCCCGGGAGTGAGGGCCTGGCAGTTCATCAGCGGAAACTCCGAGAATCCCATGGTCGCGCTCGGCTGGAAGTCCGTCGGCGTGCTGGAGCTGACGGCGTTGCCCAGCATCGACAGGGAGCGTTGGGTGCCGCTGGTGCAAGAAGCCGACGCCCTCCTCGTCGGGGGTGGCGACGTCCTCTACCTGTGTCACTGGATGCGCGAGTCCGGGCTCGCGGACCTGCTGCCCTCGTTGAGCGAGACCGTCTGGGTAGGGCTCAGCGCGGGGAGCATGGTGATGACCCCCGTCGTCGGTGACGACTTCATCCAGTGGCGACCACCGAACGGTGATGAGAGCACACTGGGCGTCGTCGACTTCTCGATCTGCCCCCACCTGGCTGCCGACGGCATGCCGGGCAATTCCATGGCCGAGGCTCAGCAGTGGGCGGCTGGCATCCCGAACACGGCGTATGCGATGGACGACCAGACGGCCATCAGGGTGGTCGACGGCGACGTCGACTTCGTCTCCGAAGGGCACTGGGAGCGCCTCCGGACCTTGACCTCAATCCCCGATCACGCGTAGCCGGCGCGGGACACTGGCGCCGAAGGCTCCATGGTTCAGGCATGGGCCACTCCGGTCGGAGCCCCAGCAGGGCCTTTCGGGTCCCGGCGCGCGACGTCTATCCGGCCCCGACCGGTGCTACCAGGTCAGGGCGTCGAGCCGTAGGTAGAAGTCCTGGCGTTCGGGGTCGACCACAGCGCCGTACCACTGCTCGAAGTCGCGCTCGGCTTGCCGAGCCGTCTGTTCGTCGGGCCAGATCGTTCGCGCGGTGGCGAGGAGCAGCGCGATGTCGCCATGGGGGTCCGCTGTGCCGAGGCGTCCCAGGTCGATGAGTCCAGTGACCTGATCCGTGACCGGGTCGATGAGGAGGTTCGGCAGGCAGAGGTCGCCGTGGCATACAGCCAGCTCGGGGCCTTCCTGGGCTAGGCGTCGAGGCAGTTCGGCCTCGAGTTGTTCGAGGATCAGCGGCGGCGGCGTGGACTGCAGCGCCAGAGGAAGGAATCCGACGTTGACGCGCTTCTCGGCGACGGTAGCGCGGGCGGCGGGCATGACGCTCGCCAGGCGCCGGTCGAAGGGGCATTGGTCGGTAGGGAGACCGTGCAGCGCTCGAAGCGTCTCGACGATCGAGGGCCACGCGGATCGAAGCGCTCGAGGGCCGAGTCGGTCCGCAGGGACGCCGTGCACCGCACGGGTGACGAGGCAGGCGCCCGCATCGGTCGCGCGCCAGTCGAGCACAACAGCGCAGGGCACACCGGTCGAGCTCAACCAGTCGATGCGGGCGCGTTCGCCGGCCAACTCCTCCGCATGGTCGGACGAGACGACCTTGGCATAGCGCCTCCCGGCGCGGTCATGCAGGACGGTCGCACCGGACTCGCCCCCAGTTGCGGGCTCCCATTGCGTCTGCGCTGTCGGGAGGAGCTCCGCGAGAAGGGAAGGGGCGACCGGCACCGGTCCATGATGACCTGTGTTCAGGCAGTCCCGCTTGGGTGTGGTGGAGGCGCGTTCCGGAGCGTCGTGCCTGGCGCGTGTCTGGGGCGAGTGGGCGCGTACTGGTCGGGTAGGGATGGCCAGCGCTGCGAGGCCCACTGTGACCAGGTCGCGTGTTCAGGCGGGACGGGCGGGATCTGAGAGCCTCGCAGCTCGTCGTCGTCCGGCGCTTGGAACTGCGCCCGCCACTGCTCGAGCTCGACGTCGCTCATGTGGAACGTTCGGTCGGGGGCAGTCACGAACCGGCTGGTGACTCGCCTGCGCTGCTCCGCGTGGTCGATCGGCAGATAGACAACCCGGATACGAGCCCCCACGGTGCCGGCGATCCAGCGAAGCGCGGATCGTTCGTCCTTGCCCCAGAAGCCGAAGTCGAAGACGACATTGGTGCCCAGCGCCGCTGCCCGCATGCCGAGCTCGACCAGCTTGCCCTCGACGAGGTCACGCTTGTCGGGTGGGTTCCGATCGCCGAACAGCATGATCTGCCACTCGTCGGGGGTCAGCCGTAGAGCTGGCGCGCTGATCTCCAGCTCCTTCGCGTACGTGGTCTTTCCTGCGCCGGGAAGGCCGACGATCAGGTAGACGCTCGCAGCACCGACGCGCGGATCGGCGAGGTCTGGGTGCTTGGATGTATGCATGTAGTGGCTCCTGAGCGATGGCGACGGCGGAGGCCAGGCAACGCGAATCGGCCGCCCGGCAGGATGCCGGCGGCGCGGAGCCCAGGAAGATGCCTACGGACGGTCCAGCGCCGTCAGCGAGAACGGCAGGTACGAGTCACGGACGCACAAGCACACATAGCGACAACCCTACCGATGACGGATGGGGCCGGGCTCGCTTTCACCGGCTGGTGGGCGCATCCGGCTCCACCACGTGAAAAGGTGGTGGACGAGTGCCCGGCGCTGGAAACGTCGACACCGGTGATCACGTGGTCGACCGTGTCGGATTCGACCGGGCGCCGTTCGTGGGGTAGGTGAACGCGGTCCACCGGTCCGCCAGAGATGAA
>JAWWPH010000334.1:0-5669 GCA_033850875.1 Nocardioidaceae bacterium
GGAGGTCGGTGCGACGCGGGCCGAGGACGAAGTCGCGCAGCGGCACCCGGCGCCGCCCGTCCCGGCTCGAGATCACGACGACCGCGTCGTACGCGAGCAGGGCCGGGGCGGTGTCGGCGGCCGGCGAGGCGTTGCAGATGTTCCCGGTCAGTGAGGCCCGGTTCCGGATCTGTACCGAGCCGACCGTCGAGGCCGCCTCGACCAGCGCGGGGAAGGTCTCGCGGACCTGCTGGTCGCCGATGACCTCGCTGAGCGACGTCACAGCCGAGATGGAGACCTGATCGGGCGTGTGCGTGATGCCGGCGGGCAGGTCGTGCAGGTGCTTGAGGTCGATCACCAGCTCCGGTGCGAGCCGGCCGTTCTGGAGTCCGACGATGAGGTCGGTGCCGCCGACGATCATCCGGACGTCGCCCGGACCGGCATGGTCGAGCAGGTCGTAGGTCTCGTCGAGGGACCGGGGACGCGCGTAGCCGAAGGGTTTCATGCGTTCTCTGACTGCGCCCCGCGACCGGGGGCAGGCTGGTCACCAGTCGCCTCGGCAAGGTGGTCGGCCAGCCAGACCCGGACCTCCTCGAAGTGGCTCTCGATCGCCCCGACGGCGCCCTCGGTGTCGCGGCGGCGGATCGCGTCGAGGATCGGGTTGTGCAGGTCGGCGCTCCACTGAGGGTCCGATCCGGGGCCGGCCAGGGTGATGTACGTGCGCGAGAGCGGCTCCAGCGACCGCCAGACCCGCAGCAGGGTGCGGTTGCCGGACAGCTCGATGATGCGCTCGTGCAGGCTGGCGTCGATGATCGCGACCGCACGGCGGTCGTCGGCACGCGCCGCCTCCTGCAGCCGGTCGCCGATCCCGAGCAGGTCGGTCACGTCCTCGTCGGTCATCCGGGTGACGGCGAGCCGGGTGCCCAGCACCTCGAGGGTCGAGCGGACGATGTACGCGCCGAGCAGCTCCTCGGGGTCGAGCCGGCGCACGCGCGCCCCGCGGAAAGGCGTGATCTCCACCATTCCCAGGGCCTCCAGGCCGCGCAGGGCCTCGCGCACCGGCGCCTGACTCGTCCCGAGCTCCTTGGCGATCGCCGTCTCGACGATCCGTGAGTCGGGAGGGTACGTCCCGTCGAGGATCGACTCGAGCAGCCGTTCCTTGACCTGGTTGGCAAGCAGGCTACGGGTGAGTACGTCGGGGCCGGACATGGCCACCTCCACTTCCGCCTAGTCGAGAGGGAGCCCTGGCACCGGCTCCGCTGCTCCCATGATCTCGACACCGCTCGCCGCCTCGTCGACGCGGGTGCGGTCGTCGATGCCCGCGGGTAGGGTCGTCGGTTGACCGCGGCCGCATGATGTGATGTCATTTCTAATCGATTATCGGTTGATACGCAAGGTGCGAAGGGCTGGGTGGCAGCATGGCGTCCTCGACCTCGCTCTCGCGCCGCCCCGCCTTCGGGCTGCGACCCGCCCCCGCGGTGGCGGTCCTGCTGGGCGCCCTGGCGCTGCTCGACGTGCTCTGGCAGGCCTTCGAGAAGGGCCTCGGCGACTCCGGCAACGTCCCCACGTTCATCCTGGTGACCCTCAACGGGTTGACGCTGGCCGGGCTGTACTTCATCACCGCCAGCGGCTTGACGCTCATCTTCGGCCTGCTGCGCGTCACCAACCTGGCCCACGGCGCCCTGTTCCTCCTCGGCGGCTACGTCGCACTGCGGGCGACGCAGAACGGCACTCCCTGGGTGCTGGCCGCCGCCCTCGCCATGGTCGTGAGCGGGGCCGTCGGCCTGGTGATCCACCAGTTGTTCCTGCGCTGGAACCAGGGCCAGGACCTGCGGCAGGCGCTGATCACGATCGCCGCGTCGCTCATCCTCGCCGACCAGATGCTCGCGCACTACGGTGGCACCCCCACGGCGATCCCGCCGCCGACGTTCCTGGCGCCGCCCCTGAACCTGCACGTCTACGGCCTGTTCTACCCATGGTTCCGGATCTCCATGCTCATCGCCGCTGTCATCGTCGGCCTGCTGTTCTGGCTGGTGCTCCGAGGCACCCGGGTCGGCATGGTGGTCCGGGCCGGCGTCGACGACACCGCGATGACCTCCGCCCTCGGCGTCAACGTGCAGTGGGTCTTCGCCGGGGCGTTCTTCGTCGGCTCGGCGCTGGCAGGCCTGGGTGGTGTCTTCGCCGGCACCGCGCTCTCCCTCGCGCCCGGCCAGGACCAGGCGTTCCTGATCAGCGCCCTGGTCGTGGTCATCGTGGGCGGAATGGGCAGCCTGGGCGGAGCAGCACTCGGAGCCTTGCTGCTGGGCATGGTCGACCAGTACTCCAGCGCCTACCTTCCCGCGGCGTACTCGAACCTCTCCGCCCTTCTCACCTTCGTGCTGCTGGCCGTGATCTTGGCCGTACGTCCCACCGGGCTCTTCGGGAGGGCCGCGTGACCCGAGCGTGGTCGTACGGCACGCGGGGCCTGCTCGCCCTGCTCCTGCTCTTCGTGCTCCTCGTGCCGGTGCTGTGTTCGACGTTCTTCACCAGCCAGGTCGGGCTGACCTCGCTCTGGCTGGGCATCGTGGCGGTGAGCCTGACGTTCCTGTCCGGCAACGGCGGCATGGTGTCGCTGGCGCAGACCGCGCTCTTCGGCGTGGCCGGCCTGATCGCGGCCAGGCTGGCGGTCGGGGCCGGCTGGGACCCGTGGCTGGCCGCCGTGGCCGGGATCGGTGTCGCCACCGTCGTGGGGCTGCTGTTCGGCGCGATCTCGAGCGGCAGCCAGGGCATCTACTTCCTGGTCATCACGTTGGCGTTCGGCGAGGTCACCTACTTCTACTTCTCCGCGGTCACCACGTTCGGCGCGCACGAGGGCATCAACGGCGCGACCCCACCGTCGATTCTCGGTGACCCCATCCATCACCCGACGCGGATGTACTACTTCCTGCTGCTGGTGTCCGCCCTCGCCTACGGTGGGCTCCGGTACGTGACCCGGACGTCGTTCGGCCTCGCCCTCCAGGGCGTCCGCGACGACCCGGTCCGGATGGCCGCGCTGGGCTACAACGTGCGGCTGCACCGCACCCTGGGCTTCACCCTTGCCGCTCCGGTCGCGGGGGCGGCCGGAGTGCTGTCGACCTGGTCGAACACCCGCATCTCCGCCGACTCGGTCTCGCTGGCCATCGCGATCCTCGTCCTGACGGCGGCCGTCATCGGCGGGCTCAACCGGCTCGAAGGCGCCTGGGTCGGCGCCTTCATCTACACCTACTGCGACACCTACATGCGCGGATGGACCGACCGGTTCAACACCTGGCTCGGCGTCGTCTTCCTCGTCATCGTGCTGGTCTCCCCCGGCGGCGTCGTCGGCATCGTGAGCAGCGCGGGCGCGTGGGTGCGTACGCGACTGACCGGCGGGCAGCAGGCTCGGCCGGTCGAGCCGGCCCCACCCGCCTCCGCGGTGACCGCGTCCGACCGGGGGGCGAGGTGAGCGACGGCGTGCTCAGGGTCCGTGGGCTGACGCGGCGGTTCGGCGGCGTCGTCGCCGTCAAGGACGTCGAGCTCGACATCGGCTCCGGCGAGCGGCGCGCGGTACTCGGGCCGAACGGTGCGGGGAAGTCGACCCTCTTCAACCTCATCGCGGGTGCCGACACCCCCACTGAGGGCAGCATCGAGCTGTTCGGCTCCGACGTCACCCACGTCGGCGCGCGCCAGCGGACGCGGATGGGACTGTCGCGGACGTTCCAGACCTCGCGGCTGCTGACCGGGCTGACCGTCGAGGACAACCTGTACCTCGCTGCGATCGGCGTCACCGGCGGCCGCTTCCGGCTGCTGCGAACGGGTCGCGACCGCGACGCCCGGAAGCGGGCGGGACGTGCCGCGGAGACCGTCGGCATGAGCGACCGCCTCGACGCCCTGGCCGGCGACCTGTCACACGGCGAGCAGCGGCAGCTCGAGATCGCCCTGGCTCTCGTCGCCGAGCCGCGGATGCTGCTGCTGGACGAGCCGGCGGCCGGCCTGTCACGCGCCGAGCGGCAGCTGCTGACCTCGCTGCTGCTCTCCCTCGACCCGGACGTGACCATGCTGCTGATCGAGCACGACATGGACGTCGCCCTCACCGTGGCCGAGCGGGTGACGATGATGCACGACGGAGCAGTGATCGTCGAGGGGACGCCCGCCGAGATTCGCGGCAACTCACTCGTGCACGACCTGTACCTGGGACGGGCCCATGCCTGACGACGTTCTCGCGATCTCCGGGCTCGACGCCTACTACGGCAACGCGCACATCCTGCATTCGCTGTCCTGCTCGATCGGGCAGCGCACGACCGGGCTGGTGGGTCGCAACGGCATGGGGAAGTCGACGCTCTGCAAGGCCATCATGGGGCTGACACCACCCCGCACGCGCGGATCCATCCGGCTCGACGGCGAGGAGATCCTCGGCAAACCTTCGTACGCGATCTGCCGTCGGGGCATCGCGTACGTCCCCCAGGGGAGGCGGATCTTCCCGTCGCTGTCCACCGACGAGCACCTGCGGATGCTGAGCCGGTCGCTGGCGTCGCGGGGGCAGTGGTCGATCGACGCCGTGTACGACCTGTACCCGCGGCTGGCCGAACGCAAAAAGGTGAGCGCCGCGATGCTGTCCGGTGGCGAGCAGCAGATGCTGGCGATCGGCCGCGCACTTCTGACCAACCCGAAGCTGCTGGTGATGGACGAGCCGTCCGAGGGCCTGGCGCCGGCCATCGTCGAGCAGCTGACCGAGACCTGCCGGACGCTGGTCTCCGAGGGCCTCACGCTGCTGCTGGTCGAGCAGAACCTCGGTATGGCCACCGCTGTGGCCGACCGCCTCCTCGTCATGGTCCACGGCGAGGTGGCCCTCGAGACGTCGTCCGCCGAGCTGCTGGCCGACGAGGAAGCACAGCGACGCTACCTCGGCGTCGAGCCGACCGCGGACGCCGGCAGCCGCTAGCCCACCCTGACGGGCCTACCTGCCCCGGCCGCTACCGGGGTCGCTGCAACGGAAGCACCACGGGGCCGCCGCCCGGCTCGCTGGCAGCGAGGAACTGCGCGTGCAGGTCCTCCGGGAGCAGCGGCGCGCTGAAGTAGTGGCCCTGGGCACGGTCGGCGCCGAGCTCCATGACGTGGAGCAGCTGCGACTCCGTCTCCACCCCCTCGGCGACCACGAACAGGTCGAGGGCGTGCGCCAGCTCGATGACGGCCGAGACGATGGCCCGGGTGGCGAAGTCCTTCGCCATGTCGGAGATGAAGCCACGGTCGATCTTCACGACGTCGAACGGGAACCGTTTGAGGTAGCCGAGCGACGAGTAGCCCGTGCCGAAGTCATCGAGGGCGAGCCCTACGCCGAGCTCCTTCAGCTCGCTCAGTACGGTTCTCGCGCGCGGTGCGTCGATGAGGAAGACGGTCTCGGTCACCTCGAGATGGAGAGCGGAAGGCTCGACGCCGGACGTGGCGAGCACCGAGGCGACGGTCTCGGCGAAGGCCACGCCCATGACCTGGTGCGCCGAGACATTGACGGCCACATGCGGCACCGCGAACTCCCCGAACTTCGCCCTCCAGTCGTGCAGGTCGCGGCACGCCTGGGTGAGCGCCCAGGCTCCGAGCGGCTCGATCAGGCCGGTGCGCTCGGCCATGGGGACGATCGACTCGGGCATCACCCAGCCGCGCAGCGGGCTCTGCCAGCGCAACAGCGCCTCCACGCC
>JAWWPH010000376.1:0-5205 GCA_033850875.1 Nocardioidaceae bacterium
TCGCCGCGCCGTCGTGCTCTCGATCGGCCCGGGTGACCAGTCCCGGATCTTCAGGACTGACAACGGCGGCCGGGTCTGGAAGTCGACGTTCCGCAACCCGCTCTCGGCAGGCTTCTTCGACTGCATGGCCTTCTCGAGGAGCGGGCACGGGCTCGCCCTCAGCGACCCGGTGAACGGTCACTTCCGGCTCGCGGTGTCCGGCAACTTCGGTAGGTCGTGGCACCTGCAGTCGACGGCAGGCATGCCCAGGGCCGAGGACGGGGAGTTCGCCTTCGCCGCCAGCGGTACCTGCATCGTGGCGATCTCGGGGAGCTCGTTCGCCTTCGTGACCGGCGGCGTGGACGCCCCGCGTGTCTTCACGACCTCCGACGCGGGCAGGACCTGGACCGCGACCGACACCGCTCTGCGTGGCGGGCCGTCGGCAGGCATCTACTCCGCCGACTTCCGCAACCGCTCTCACGGCGTCATCGTGGGGGGCGACTACACGGCGCCTGCCAACGGCTCGCGGGCCTCGGCGTACCTGAAGGGCAGTCGCGACGACTGGACGCTGAGCACGAGGTACGTGCACGGGTACCGGTCCGGCGTCGCGTTCGTCTCGCGGTTCCGCTCCGACGTGCTCGCGGTGGGTCCCACCGGCAGCGACGTCAGCCGCGACGGCGGACGCACCTGGACCCGGTTCGACCGGCGCTCGTTCGACTCAGTCGAATGCGCCCGCGACCGGGCCTGCTGGGCGTCGGGCACGGACGGCAAGGTCGCGCGCCTCGCCCGGCGCTGACCCCCGGACCAGGTAGCGGAGCGTCGCCTCGACCGCCGTCACGTCCGGTTGGTCTCCCGAGACGAGCGCCTGCAGCACCATCCCGTCGACGTACGCGCGTATCGTCGCGACCGCCCGGTCGTCCGCCGTCCACGTCGACACGAGCCGCTCGAGGTCCGTGAGCCAGCGCACCGCGGTCGGGCGCATCGACGGCACCCGGGCCGCGTACAGGAACAGCTCGTACTCCGCGATCACCCGGGAGCGCTGTTCGACCAGGTCCTCGACGAGCCACGCGGCGAAGGCGGCAACGGGGTCGGGCGCGCGGCCGATCCGCTCGAGTGAGTCCGCGGCCTGCTGGTCGGCCCACAAGAGCGCCTGCTCGAGCAGGTCGGAGATCGAGGAGAAGTGGTACGCGGCCGAGCTCGGCGGCAGGCCGGCTTCCCGCGTCACGTTGCGGTGCGTGACCCGGCACAGGCCGTCGCGCTCGATGATCGTGAGCGTGGCCGCTACCAGCGCCCGCCGGGCGCGTTCCCCGCGCAGCAGCCTGCCGTCGAGCGGCCTGCCGGTCACGAGGTCGTGCTCCCCAGCTGGAGGGCAGCCACCCCGATGACGACGAACACGAGCCCGGCCACCTGCACGGCACTGAGCCGCTCGTGGAAGAAGAACCTGTCGATCAGCACGATCACGGCGATCCCGAGGGCCGACCAGACGGCGTACACCACGCCCAGGTTCATGCCGCGGGACAAGATCTGCGACAGCAGGACGAACGACGCGAGATACCCGGCCACCACCACGGCCGAGGGTCCGAGCCGGGTGAAGCCCTCGCTGAGCTTGAGGCTCACCGTCGCGCAGACCTCCGCGGCGATGGCGGCCGCGAGGAGCAGCCAGGTGAGCAAGGGAGCTCTCCCATCAACTTGAACGTCTGTTCAAGTTATCAGACCGCCCCGTACTCCCCAGCCGGCGTCAGGGACCCGGCGGGAGGGCGGCACGCTGGCGGACGGCCTCGTAGAGGACCACGGCCGCCGACGCTGCGACGTTGAGCGAGTTCACCCGGCCGGCCATCGGCAGCGAGGCGGTCTCGTCCGCGGCCTCCAGCAGCGAGGCGCCGACGCCTGCGTGCTCGGCCCCCACGACCACGGCCACAGGTCGCGTCAGGTCGACATCGGTCACCGCCGTCGACGTCTCCGGAGTGGCCACGACGATCATGAGTGCCCGACGCCGCAACCACGCGACGACGTCCGCGGTAGGGCCCGATGCGACCTGGACGGCGAAGACCGTGCCTTTGCTGGCGCGGATCAGGTTGGGGTTGCCCCAGTCGGCCACGGGTGATGCGGCGACCACCGCATCCACGCCGACCGCCTCCGCAGTTCGGAGCATCGCGCCGAGGTTGCCCGGCTTCTCGATCGCCTCGCAGACCAGGACGAGTGGGCGGGCGCGCAGCGTCACGGCGTCGAGGGGTACTCCCGGAGAGTCGACGACCGCGAGCCATCCGTCGGGTGAGTCCCGGTAGGACGCCTTGGCGAACGCAGCCGGACCGAGCCTGACGACCTCGCTGCCGAGAGCCGTCACTCGGGACAGCAACACCTGCGTCGTCGGATCGGCCAGGGCGTCGCACCAGAACAGCTGGCGCGGCACCACGCCCGCGTCCAGCGCGAGTCTCAGCTCGTCATAGCCCTCGACGACCGTGACGCCCGCGGCGTCGCGGGCACGCCTCCGGCGCAGGTCGACCAGCCATTTCACGCGCGGGTTCGCCGCGCTCGTGATCGTCGCCGACAAGCCCTCGTGCGAAGTGGACATCACACCCACTATCACTCATCCGGGTAGGCATCCGGTACGGGACAGTCGGTACGCACGGCTAGCGTGTCGCTCATGCTGCAACGGCTGCGAGGCAGGCAGGAGCTGGCCTTCTTCGGCTCCCTCCACAAGGCGGACCGCCCGCTCGCGGTGCTGTGGTGGATGCTGCTGACGCTGCGCTCGGCGCTGCCGGCGGCCTTCTCCGTGGTCATCGGGTTCGTCGTCGGGGCCGTCACACGCGGCTCCTCGCTCGTCGTCCCGCTGGTGTGCATGGGGGTGGTGTTCGTCCTCCTCCAGGTGGTCAACCCGGTGCACCAGGCCGTCAGCGAGAACCTCGGCAACCGGCTCTCCGCCTGGCTGTACGACCACCTGACCGAGGCCTGCGTGCGCCCGCCGGGCGTCGGCCACCTCGAGGACCCCGAGCTCGTCAGCGACCTGGCGATGGCGCGGGAGTTCGACAACGGCATCGCCGGGCCGCCGATGGAGGTCAACCTGCCGTTCATCGCCTCCAGCCTGGTCGACATGGGGGCGGGCCTGGCCTCGGCTCTGGTCCTGTTCGGGTACACCTGGTGGGCGCCGCCTCTGCTGGCCGGCGCGTGGCTCGCGACCCACTGGCTGCTGCGGGAGAGTGGAGTCTGGAAGGACCGCAACACCACAGAGGTGCGGGAGGCCAGCAAGCACGCCGACTACGCCTACCGGCTGGCCGTAGGTCCCGCCTCGGCGAAGGAGCTGCGGATGTTCGGCCTGGCGGACTGGACCGTCGACCGGTTCGCCGCGCGGCGCCGGCGGCTGTTCGACCTGCAGCAGGCGGCCACCCGGCTGCGCGAGCGCCCGTTGGTGCTGTGCATGCTGCTGGTGACCGCGGCCAACGTCGTCGTCTTCACCTCGCTGGCCCTGTCCGCGACCGACGGCGGCCTCTCGCTGGGCCAGGTCGTGGTCTACGCACAGGTCGCGGTGGGCACCAGTCTGATCGCCTTCGGCGGGCTCAACTGGGCCCTCGACGGGGCGGCCGCCCCCGTCGCGGCGGTCCTCCGGCTCGCCGGCACCACCGAGACGGTGGGTGCGCTGTCGCGTCGTGGCGATCGGCCGGCGAGCGGGATGCCGGTGACCGAGATCCGGTTCCGCGATGTCCGGTTCCGCTACCCCCGCGCCGGCCGACCGGTCTTCGACGGACTGGACCTGACCATCCCGGCGGGTTCGTCGCTGGCGATCGTGGGCCAGAACGGCGCCGGGAAGACCACGCTCGCCAAGCTGCTCTGCCGGCTCTACGACCCGGAGACGGGGGCGATCGAGGTCGACGGCGTCGACCTTCGCGACCTCGACGTGGACGCCTGGCGCTCACGGGTCACGGCCGTCTTCCAGGACTTCGTCCACTTCGAGCTCTCGCTGCGCGACAACGTTGCGCCGGCGGGCGCTTCGGACGACGACATCCTGGCCGCTCTGGCCGCTGCCGGCGCCGACGGGCTCGCCGACCTCGACGCGCCGCTGTCCAAGCAGTACGACCGGGGCGTCGACCTGTCCGGCGGGCAGTGGCAGCGGGTCGCCCTGGCGAGGGCGCTGTGCGCGGTGCGTCAGGGGGCGGGTCTGGTGCTGCTCGACGAGCCGACGGCTCAACTGGACGTGAGAGGTGAGGCGGTGATCTTCGAACGGGTCCTCGAGGCGACGCGCGGCGTGACCACCATCTTGGTCTCGCACCGGTTCTCGACCGTCCGGCACGCCGACCGGATCTGCGTGGTCGAGCACGGCCGCGTGGTCGAGCTGGGCAGCCACGAGGAGCTGATGGCCGCCGGGGGACGCTACCGAACGATGTTCGAGCTGCAGGCCGAGCGTTTCGACGATCCCGGCCGGACCGTCGACGAGGAGGGGATGACGTATGAGTCGCTCGGCTGATGGCACCGTTGGCTCCGCTCGCGGGCCGGACGACCTGCCGCCGGCCTGGGAGTCGATGTGGCGGCTGGTGAAGCTGGGCTACGCGAACGAGCCGCGGCTGATCGTCGTCGCCTTCGTGCTGTCGCTGCTGTCGGCGCTGCCCGACGCGCTCATCGCACTGTGGCTCGCCCTCCTCGGCAAGGGGGTTCTCGACCACAATCGACCGCTGGTGATCGCCGGAGCTCTGGGGATGGGCCTGTCCGCCATGCTCACCTGGTTCCTGCGCACGGTCTCCACGAGGCTGCAGCGCAAGTTCCGCGACAAGGTCTCCATCGCGCTCGAACGCCATGTCGCCCAGCTCCAGGCATCGGTGGTCACGATCGCCCACCAGGAGCGGCCCGACTACCTCGACCGGCTCGCGGTGCTGCGCGACCAGACCTTCGTGCTCGACCACATGTACATGTCCATGTTCTCCACCTGCGGGTTCATCCTCCGACTCGCGATCACGATCGCCATGCTGATGTCGATCGACCCTGCGCTGGTGCTGCTGGTGCTGTTCGCTGCGCCGACAGTGTGGACGTCGAGCTGGCGGCCGGCCGTCGAACGGCAGGCTAGAGAACGTGGCGCGCAGTCGGATCGGTTGGCGAAGCACCTCTTCGTGACGACGACGACCGCCTCTCCGGCCAAGGAGCTGCGGGTTCTCGGCGTCAGTGACCAGATGGCCAGTCGCCGGCGGGCCGAATGGGAGCACTGGTACGCCCTGACGGCGAGAGCCCGCTGGGTGAGCG
>JAWWPH010000423.1:0-5298 GCA_033850875.1 Nocardioidaceae bacterium
GCGGGTTGTCGTCGCCGCACTTCAAGCCCGGGGCGTTCTCGCCGAGTGAGGACGCGGTCCACCACTTCGTGACGATGGTCGCGGGCGCCTACCTCGGCCGCCCCGTGCACGAGCTCGTTCCCCCCGACGCCGAGACGCCGGAGCCGTCCGGTCGAGAGGTCAAGAATGTCCGGCCGAGCGGGCGAGAATCCCAGCTGCACGTGGGCTCGCACCCCAGCCATGCGAACGAGACGTTCTTCTCCGGTGCTCGCCGTCACCCGGCCGGCATTGTGGGCCGCTCGACCGCACATTTGCGCCCACTCGACGCAACATTTGCGCCCGGTCAACGGGACTTTTCTGCCCACTCGGCGCAACATTCGCGCCCGCTCGACGCAACATTTGCGCCCACTCAGCGGGGACTTTTCTACCCACTCGACGCGACATTTGCGCCCACTCGACGCAACATTTGCGCCCGCTCGGCCGGGCATTTGCGCCCGCTGGACCGGGCGTTTCTACCCACTCGATCCGACATTTCTGGCCTCTCGACCGGACGGCTCCGGCGTCTCGGCGTCGGGGGGCACGAGCTCGTGCACGGGGCGGCCCAGGTAGGCCCCCGCGACCATCGTCACGAAGTGGTGGACCGCGTCCTCACTCGGCGAGAACGCCCCGGGCTTGAAGTGCGGCGACGACAACCCGCGCTGCACGGACTCGCAGGCCTTCCAGTCCTGGCGGTTGGTGATGTCCCAGAACTCCACCGCGTACGACGGGTCGAGCTCCACGCCGTCTGCCGGCCGCGGGAAGTACCACGAGCACTCGACCCAGGTCCGGTCGGGAGCCAGCGGCACCATCCGGTGCGCCATCACGTAGTCGGGGTGCGCGGAGATGAGCAGGTTCGGGAAGAGCCCGAGGTACTCGACCGCCGTGGGGTCGACGCCCTCGATCGGAGTGCCTCGTGACTCCCCCGTGATCGACATCGTCTGCATCCCGTCGCGCAGCACCATGGAGCCGCCGACCCACGCCCCGGGCATCACGTAGTTCTCCCCCGACGACGGCGGCGTGACCTGGCAGAGCTCGGGGTGGATGAGCGGGCAGTGGTAGCACTCGTGGTAGTTCTCGGTGATCACCTTCCAGTTCGCGGCGACCTCGTAGGAGTGCCGGTCGCCGAGCACCATCTCGCCCGGCGCGTACGGCGCGATCAGCCGGTCGAGGTCCCCGAGGTACGACGAGAAGTCGACGGCGGAGCCCGCCTCGAGGGACGTCGCGGCGTGGACGAACACCCACCCCTGCCAGCGCTCCACGGGCAGCTCGACCAGCGAGTACTCGCTCTCGTCGAAACCGGGCACCTCGCGGTATCCCGGCGCGACGCGAAGTGTCCCGTCGAGGCTGTAGGTCCACGCGTGGTACGGGCACACGATCGACTTCTTGCCGGTGACCTCGCCGTCCCCGAGCAGCTCGTGTGCGCGGTGCCGGCAGGTGTTGGCGAAGGCGCGCACCTCGCCGTCGGACCAGGTGAGCAGCACCGAGACGTCGCCGACGACGAGCGAGCGCTGCGTCAGAAGACCGGAGTCGTCCGCCGCGGCCGGTCGGGCACGCAGGTCGTCCTCGCGGCCGACACAGGTCCAGGTGCCCGCGAACAGGTACCGCTGCTCCCACCGGAACACGTGCGGGCTGGTGTACGCCGACGCCGGCAGCATCCGCGAGGTGCCGAACGGCTGCAGCGCCGCCTCGAGCGCGCCCGGCGACCGCTCCGCAGGGTCGAGCCAGCTCAGCGGCAGCTCCGGGCCGGCGGGCCAGGCCCGGTCGAGGTCGTCGAGTACGTTCGTCATCGCAGTCTCTCCAGATAGGGTCGGGCGCCATGGTTCGTCAGAAGGTCGAGGTACGCCGGGAGGCGATCCTGGCAGCCACCATCGAGCAGATCGAGGCGCGAGGAATGGCGACGGTGCGTGTAGCCGACGTCGCCGCTGCGCTCCATGTGAGCACTGGGCTGGTCTTTTATCACTTTGACACAAAGAATGCGCTCATTGTCGAAGCCCTCGGCTACGCAGTTGAGCGCGACCTGAGCCGACTCGACAAGGCGCTCTCGCGGAGCCTGGCGGCGCCCGACCGACTCAAGCGGGTGCTGTCGTCGTACGGGCCGACGGGGAGCGCACCGAGCTGGACGCTCTGGATCGACGCGTGGGCGACGGCACTGCGCGAGCCCACCATCAGGTCGGCGCTCAGGCGGCTCGACGACCGCTGGCGCACGGCTCTCGTCGGCGCGGTGTCCGACGGCGTGGCCGCCGGCGACTTCGTCTGCGCCGATCCTCGCGCCGCCGTCGCCCGCATCGGCGCACTGCTCGACGGGCTCTCGGTCGCAGTCCTCGTCTACCGGACCGTCACCCGCGCTCAGCTGCGCCAGTGGGTACGGGAGGCGACCGCGTCCGAGCTCGGGCTCGACCCCGCTGCTCTCGCCTGACCGGCGACTCTCGACCAGCGACATCTCACACCAGCCAGTTCACGGGCGCGTCGGCGTCGCGCAGAGCCGCCCGGTCGAGCCGGAACGACGAGACGTCGAACGCCGTGTCGCCCGTCGACGCCAGCTCGGCAAGCATCCGCCCGAGGGTCGGCGCGAACTTGAAACCGTGCGCCGCTCCGAGCCCCACCAGCACCGACTCGTGGCCCGGCACGGGACCCAGGACGAAGTCGCGGTCGGGCGGCAGCGTGTACAGGCAGGTCAGGGAGCGGATGGGCGGACCCGACCCCGGCAGCGTGCACGCCATGAAGTCGGCGAGCTGGGCCACCCGCCCGGCGTCGGGCACGAAGGTCCGCGAGTCGCCCGTCACGACGGGTCCGCCGCAGTCCTCGGCGGCCTTGACCGTCGTCTCGCCGTAGGTCGGGAAGCCGTAGTAGCTGGGGTCGTCCATCCAGATCCACAGCGGCAGCCGTCCCGGCGCGAAGCGCCCGGCATCCGCGGGCTGGAAGTACGTGACCTGCTCGAGCGTCACGGTCAGGGGGATCGACCAGTCGAGCCCCGCGAGCACCTCGTTGGTCCACGCATCGGCGCACACCACGACCCGTCGGCACCGGTACGTGACCGCGTCGGTCTCGACCTCCACACCGGCCGAGCCCAGGTCGCGCAGGCGGCGTACCGGGTTCTCGTCGTACAGCCGGGCGCCGTGGGCCTGCGCCATCCGTTGCATCGCAGCGGTCCCTCGAGCCGCGGGCACGATCGAGCCCCGGCGCTGGTACAGGCCGATGGTGCCGTCGGGAACGGCGAACTGCGGCCAGCGTTCGCCGATGTCGTCGGAGCCTACGACGTCGAAGTCGACCCCTTCGGCCGCCATCGAAGCGGTGTAGTCGCCCGGCGGTATGGCGGCGCCCGGCGGGAACAGGTCGAGCCCACCGACCGTCGTCACGAGCTGCTCGCCGCTGTCGGCTTCGAGCTGCGCCCAGTCGTCGTACGCGTCAAAGGTCAGGCGGACGTAGCCGGGCGTGTGGTAGCTGTGCCGGAGGATCCTCGACGTGTCGTGCGAGGCGCCCCGATGATGGCCGAGCTCGAAGCGCTCCAGGCCGACCACCGAATGCCCGGCACGGGCGAGGGAGTAGACCGTTGCGCTGCCCAGAGCGCCCAGCCCGATGACGGCGTACTCGACGGAGGTGCTCATCCGCCCGCCTCTTCCAGCCGCGGCAGCAGCCAGCGCCGGATGTCGGCCGCCAGGTCCTCCATCGGCGCGAACCAGCCCTGCCTGTACGCCCGCGAGCTCATCCCCCGCTGTACCGACTCACACACGGCCCAGTCCTGGCGGTTGACGAGGTCCCAGAGGTCACCGGCGTCGTCGGGGTCGAAGTCCGGCGACGCCACCTCCTCGGGCGCGAACAACAGCTCACACACGACACGGGTCCGGTCGACCGCCAGCGGCCACAAGGTGAACGCCGCCACGTGCTCCGCGGAGCACGACAGCCACAGGTTGGGATGCAGCAGGGCGCCCTTGTGACGGCTGCGTTCGGCGGCGTCGAGACCGGCGAACGGCCGCCGGTTCGAGGAGCCGGTCATCGTGAACGTCCACGCCCCTTCGCGGTGCGGGACCCCGCCGTCCCAGTCGAGGTCGCTGCCGCCAGCGCCGAACGCGGGCACGAGGCGGGTCAGCTCCGGATGCACCGGTCCGCAGTGGTAGCACTCGTTGTAGTTCTCGGAGAGCACCTTGTAGTTCGCCGCGACGTCGTAGCTGTAGCGCCGTCCGGTTACCAGCCCGGCCAGCGGGTAGTGCTCGATCCCGGCGACGAGCTCGGCGATCTCGTCGTCGAGGCTCCCGGCGCGCTCTGGTGTCAGGTGGACGAAGCAGAAGCCGCCCCACGACGCCACCGCGACCGGCGCGAGGCCGAACTCTGCAGCGTCGAAGTCGGCGACACCGTTGGTGTGCGGTGCCTTGAGCAGCGCACCACCCAGGTCGTAGGTCCACGAGTGGTATGGGCACCGCAGCGCAGCCGCCGCGCAGGGCGGCGGCGGGCCGGTCTCGGGCTCGACGGGCACGACCTGCGACCCCCGGTGCCGGCAGACGTTGTACGCGCCGTGCAGGTCGCCACGCAGGTCGGACGTGAGCAGGACCGACTCGCCAGCGACATCGGTGACAGCCAGCCGCCCGGCGCGGTCGAGGCCGAGATCGCTCATACGGCCCACACAGAACCAGCACGCGTGGAGGACCAGG
Organism: Nocardioidaceae bacterium; assembly: GCA_033850875.1. GTDB lineage: Bacteria > Actinomycetota > Actinomycetes > Propionibacteriales > Nocardioidaceae > DASQEH01. Next base: position 4,665 of record JAWWPH010000423.1, read on the forward strand.
TCGCGCTCCGTCGACCAGTGCCTCGGGTCGACGTACATGTGTTTCGGCAGCGCCGGCTGGAGTGTGCCCTGCATCTGGCGCCCTCCGTTTCCCGAGCCGACCGCTACTGACTCGTGAGTCAGTAACTGTACTCCGCCAGCCAGCAGGCCGCACGGTGCTCACCGGTTGCGGGTATGACCGGAAGGGGCTTGCGCAGGCAGTCGTCTCTGATGCCGTGCTGGTCGGCGACCCCGTCGAGCAGGGCCGGGCAGCGGGGATGGAACCGGCAGCCCGACGGTATCCGCGACGGGTCGGGGGTCTCCCCGTGAAGCACGATCGGCTCGATCTCGTCGATCTCCGGGACCACCGACAGGAGCGCACGCGTGTACGGGTGCCGCGGTGAGCCCAGGACCTCCTCGGTCGATCCGACCTCGACGATCCGGCCGAGGTACATCACCGCGATCCGGTCGGCGATGTTCCAGGCGAGTCCGAGGTCGTGGGTCACCACGAGCACGGACAGGCCGAGCTCGGCGCGAAGCCTCAACAGGAGAGCGAGGATCTCCCCGCGGATCGACGCGTCCAGGCTCGACACCGGCTCATCGGCGATCAGCAGGTCGGGCTCGAGCGCAAGGGCGCCGGCGATCACGACACGCTG
>JAWWPH010000452.1:0-3499 GCA_033850875.1 Nocardioidaceae bacterium
GTAACCAGTCGAGCCGCCGCGGGGTCCGAGCTCAAGCGCGCGGGTTGGTGCCGACGCCTGACCGATTCATATGCGCTGATGCCGTCGCTCGGTTCGCGCGCGCAGAACGACGGCTCTCGAGCGCATATGGCAGCGTCGTGACCGGTCGTTTGATCCAGGTCGGGGTCCAGAGCGGTTCCGCTGCCCGCGGCTATACCTCGGACTCACGGCCTTGGCTCAGGCTGGACCGTTCGACGTCAGCAGGGTCGGCGAGTGTCACTTAGCCTTGGGGTGATATGGCTCATCTTCTGGGGGCAGAAGCCCTGCACCTCGAGTACCCGACCAAGGTCGTCTTCGACTCCGTCTCCCTGGGCGTGGACGAGGGGGACCGGATCGGCATCGTGGGCCGCAACGGCGACGGCAAGTCGAGTCTGCTTGCGATGCTCGCCGGGCAACGGGAGCCCAATTCGGGCCGGGTAACCGTGCGCGGCCGCGTCCGGATCGGCATGCTCGACCAGGCCGAGACTCTCGGCGACGAAGCCACTGTGGGTCATACCGTTGTCGGCGAGACTCCCGAACACGAGTGGGCGGGAGACCCGCGCGTCCGCGACGTGATCGCCGGACTGCTGGGCGACCTGGGCTGGCAAACCCGGCTGGGCGCGCTGTCCGGTGGGCAGCGTCGCCGTGTCGCCCTTGCCCGGCTGCTCGCCGGCGACGACGAGGTCCTGGCGCTGGACGAGCCGACGAACCATTTGGATGTCGAGGCGATCACCTGGCTCGCCACGCACCTGAAACGCCGCTGGTCCGCCAACGCCGGTGGCCTGCTCGTTGTGACTCACGACCGCTGGTTCCTCGACGAGGTGTGCACCGCGACCTGGGAGGTTCACGATCGAACCGTCGAGCCGTTCGAGGGCGGGTACGCCGCCTACATCCTGCAGCGGGTGGAGCGGGACAGGCAGGCCGCGGCTGTCGAGCAGCGGCGACAGAACCTCGCCCGCAAGGAACTGGCGTGGCTTCGCCGCGGTGCCCCCGCGCGCACGTCGAAGCCAAAGTTCCGCATCGACGCGGCAAACGTCCTGATCGCCGACGTCCCGGAGATCCGCGACAAGGTCGAACTTCAGTCGCTGACGATATCCAGACTCGGTAAGGACGTCGTCGACCTGCTCGATGTCTCCGTCTCCTTCGACGACCGCCCGGTGCTCACAAACGTCGAGTGGCGGATCGCGCCTGGCGAGCGCACCGGGATCCTCGGTGTCAACGGTGCCGGCAAGTCGACTCTGCTAGGCCTCATCGCCGGCACCCTTCCGCCGACCACGGGTCGGGTCAAACGCGGCAAGACCGTGAAGGTCGCCTCGCTCACCCAACGTCTGGACGAGCTCGAAGACCACCTCGACGACCCCGTCCGCGTCGTCATCTCTCGGCTTCGCACCACGTACACGTTCGGATCCGGCTCCAAGGCCCAGGAGCTCACGCCGGGGCAGCTGCTGGAACGGCTCGGGTTCTCCTCCCCTCAGCTCTCGACACCAGTCAAGGACCTCTCGGGCGGGCAGAAGCGGCGGCTACAACTGCTGCTGATCCTGCTCGACCAACCCAACGTTCTGCTGCTGGACGAACCGACGAACGACCTTGACACCGACATGCTCGCTGCGCTGGAGGATCTGTTCGACTCGTGGTCGGGCAGCCTCATCGTCGTCACGCATGACCGCTACTTCATGGAACGCGTCACCGACCAGCAGTACGCAATCCTCGACGGACACCTTCGGCACCTGCCCGGCGGGGTCGACGAGTACCTGCGGTTACGGCGAGCACAAGCCACACGACCCGCGAGCGCCACGCCGCCCGGCGCGGCCGCACCGAACGGGACGAGCCGCTCGAGCGCCGAGATGCGCGCCGCACGCAAGGAGCTGACCGCTACGGAGCGGAAGCTCGAACGCCTCGCCGAGCGCATCAACACCATCCACCGCCAGCTGACTGAACATGATCAGAGCGACTACGTGGGCGTGAGCCGGTGCGGTGAAGAACTGCGCGAAGCCGAAGCGGAGCAAGCGACGCTAGAAGACCACTGGCTCGGGCTGTCCGAACTCGCCGACTGATCACGCGACGCGCCCGAAGTTCAGACAGATCCATATGCGCGGATCGTGCCCGCCGGCAGCGCCGCGCATATCGACGGCTCGGGCGCGGGCGGACACCAGATTCGACCAGTGCGCGACCACGTCTCCTAGGCGAGAGTCAATTCGTAGGTCTGGCCGATGAGGTCCACGCCGTAGCTGTGGTGGGGCTGTTCGTTGGTGAGCGTGAAGCCGCGGTCGAGGTAGATGCGCCGCGCCGCCGCGAGCGGATGGTTCGTCCAGAGCACCATGCGGCGGTACCCGACAGCACGCGCGAAGTCGAGGCAGGTGTCCACGAGCCGCCCCCCGAGATTTTGCCCGCGCGCCGGTGGCGCCACCATCAGAATGCGGAGCCGGGCCGTGTCGTCGTCCTCCCGAACACAGAACACGCAGCCGACCCGCCGCCCGTCGATCTCGGCAATCCAGGCCGCCTCGCACTGCGCGTCATGGTCTGCGGCGTAGTCAGCGACAATGCGCGCGATGAAGCCCTCGAACGTCTCATCCCAGCCGAACTCGGCGGTGTACACCTCGGCGTGCGCCTGTACCACCCAGCCGAGGTCCCCTGGCCTACCGAGTGGGCGGATTGTGGCCGTCGCCGTCTGCGTCATGCGCGCCTCCTGCTACTAACACGACTGTATCAGTAGACTCGAAAGCCGTGACAGGGACTTCTTCACGGCGCAGGGACGAGCTCGTCGAGGCGGCCTACGCGTACGTGCTCGAGCAGGGCTTCGCCGGTGTCTCTCTGCGTCCCGTCGCGAAGGCGATCGGGTCGAGCACCGGCGTCCTGCGGTTCTTGTTCGGGTCGAGGGACGGGCTGATCCGCGCGGTACTCGACCGCGCGCGGCAGGACGAACTCAGCGTGCTCGACGTCCTCGACACCGACACTGGCGGCCTCGCGGTTGTGGCGCTGCGAGTGTGGGACTGGCTGCGCCGACCCGAACATCGTCCGGCACTGGTTCTGTGGACCGAGTCCTATGCCGCAGCGTTGCACGACCCTGGCGGGCCGTGGGGCGACTTCGCCCAAACGACGGTCACCGATTGGCTCGACATCCTCGGTGCGGCCCAGCCGAGGTCTGTGCGCGACACAGCGCCCGGACGCGCGCAACGCACGGCCGTGCTCGCCGTGCTGCGGGGCGCATTCCTCGACCTCATTGCCACCGGCGACGCCAACCGCGTCGACCGTGCCGTGCGCGAGTACATCAAGACGCTCCCTCGGTTCGAGCACCCAATTCGGTGACCCATTCGGGGAGCAGCAACCACCCCCGACTAATCCATCTGCGCGGTCGACCACATGCGCGCGGTCACGCAGATCGACGGATCTACTCCGCCCGCGACGCGGCCCGGCTGGGAGCACTATGGGAGGACGCACCGTCGTGGGGGTTCTGGGAAGGACGACCTGTGGCCGACGATCG
>JAWWPH010000456.1:0-3379 GCA_033850875.1 Nocardioidaceae bacterium
CCCCCAGGCAGCCAACGCCCAGGCAGCCAGCGCCGCGGGCGCCAGCCGCAGGTCCAGAGCATCGCGGGTCATACATAGACGTACGGCGCGATGTCGGCGAGCGTCGCGTCACCGATCCCGGACACCTCGAGCAGCTCGTCGACGCTGGTGAAAGACCCGTTCTCCGTCCGCCAGTCCAAGATGGCCTGGGCCGTCACCGGACCGATCCCGGGCAGTGTGTCCAGCTGCTCCGCGGTCGCCGTGTTGAGGTTCACCGGCGCGATCGAGCTACCGGTCGTCGGTGTGACACCGGTTCCGGGACTACCACCCACGGCGGGTACGCGCTGGCCGACGACGATCTGCTCCCCATCGACGAGCGGCCGGGCGAGGTTGAGCGACCGGGTCTGCACGCCCGGCCTGGCTCCGCCCGCCGCACGCAGAGCATCGACGACACGTGCCCCATCGGGGAGCTGGACGATGCCGGGGCGCCGCACCCGGCCGGCGACGTCGACGACGACAGACCCGGCGGCCGACGCCGCTGGAGCAGGCCCGGTCGAGGCTCCCGAGGGGACCGGCGCCGAGGGTGCACCTGAGGCCGAGGCTGGCGCGGTCACGGCGGTTGTCGAGCTGGGCAGGGTGCGCTGGGTGGACAGCTGTACCGGCTGGGTGTGGGGAACCGAGCGCAGCACCCACCACGCCGCCAGCGCAACCATGACGACGACAGCGAGCGCGACCAGGGCGACCTGGTGCGGCGAGACCCCCAGCCCCAGCCGGCGACGCGACTGGACCAGATGTCGCGCCGGGGTGGTGGCAGAGCTTACGCCGCGGGCGCCGGCGTTTTCCGACGGGCGTGACCATCCGCCGGGCGCGTGCGCAGTGGTGGAACCGTCTGCCAGGTGCGCGGCCCGCCTGTCGCCGCCGAGCCCGTCGACGGCCGGCTCCTGGTCGGGGCGCCCGAGGTCGTCCTCGTCCCCCTCGGCCCGGGAGGTGTCGAAAGAGTCCGCGATCGCAGCCAGCCTGCGCTGCGCCGCGGCGACCGCGTCACGGTCGGGACGAGACTGCCATCCGAACATGCGTCGACGCTATGGCCGCCCTGCCTCCGTCAGGCCAGGTCGAGCGCGGCCTGTGGACGAAGCCGAGCTCGCCGCGCAACGGTGGACGACGCCGTGCTGTGCACGGAGACGCCGAGCAGAAACCCCGACGACCCGCCGCAGCCGTCGACCAGGATGGGCGCGCCACGGCGGCGTACCCTCCGACGGCCGCCCGTGCACGCGCCGGCCCAGCCCGGCTACGCCGACAAGGGCGACACGACGACGCCCAGCATCCCTGGGCCCACGTGCGCGCCGATGACCGCGCCCACCTCCGTGACGACCAGCTCGGCCAGGTCGGGTACCCGCTCGGCCAGCCGACCCGCGAGCGAGCCCGCCCGCTTCGGGTCGGCGAGATGCGACACGGCCACGTCGACGCGCCGGTGTCCGGCGGCCACCACCGCCAACTCCTCGAGCCTCGAGATGGCCTTGGCTGAGGTGCGTACCTTCTCCAGGGGCACGATGGTGCCGCCGTCGATGCGCAGGAGCGGCTTCACGGCCAGTGCCGAGCCGAACAGCGCCGCGGCCGCGCCGACCCGCCCACCGCGCCGCAGATACTCGAGCGTGTCCACGTAGAACAGCGCCGTGGTGGCCGCGGCGCGGTCACGAGCACAAGCAGCCGCCTCCTCGGCACCCGACCCGGTATCCAGCGCCCGAGCGGCCGACTCGACCGCGAAGCCGGTACCCATGCCGAGCTGCCGGCTGTCGACCGTGTACACGGGAATCGAGGCGTCGCGCGCCGCCAGGCGTGCGGACTCGTAGGTGCCGGAGACCTCCGCGGACAGGTGCACCGACACCACGGCGCTCATCCCGCTCCGGGCTGCCTCCTCGTACACGCGCAGGAACGACTCCGGTGCCGGCCTGCTCGTGCTGACCGTGGTATGGCTCCTGAGCGCCGCCGCGACCGTCTCCGGCTCCACCTCGGCGCCCTCGTCGTACGCAGTGGTTCCGATCACGACCTGCAGAGGTACCACGACCGCTGCGATGCTGCGTGCCCGCGCGGCGTCGAGCGACGTCGAGTCGGTGACGAGGGCGACCGAGCGGGGCATCCGGCGACCCTACCGTCGGCCGACCGTTCGCCTGTCCTCCGCGATCCGGTCAGCCGACGACGATGTTGACGACCCGAGGCGCCCGGACGATCACCTTCCGGACAGAGGCGTCGCCGATCGCCCGCACGACGTTACGTTCGGCCATCGCCAGGTCCTGCAGGTCGGACTCGCCGATCGACGGCGACACGTCCAGCTTCGCGCGCACCTTTCCCTGCACCTGCACGATGCACGTGACGGTGTCCTCGACCAGCAGCTCGTCGCGGGCGGTCGGCCAGCCCGCCCTGGCCACCGTGGGCTCGTGCCCCAAGCGGGACCACATCTCCTCGGCGGTGTAGGGCGCGACCAGGCTCAGCACGATCGCAACGGTCTCCGCAGCCTCTCGTACGGCCGGATCGGTGGGACCGCACCCGGTGTCGATCGCCTTGCGGGTGGCGTTCACCAGCTCCATCACCCGGGCCACCACGACGTGGAAGCGCAGCGACTCCAGCAGCTGCGTCGACTCGGAGATCATCCGGTGCGTCACCCGCCGCAGCGCCACGTCGCCACCGTCGGGTGGCGTACCGGGCGCGCTGGCCACGTCGCCGCTCAGTCGCCACGCCCGCTGCAGGAAGCGCAGCGAACCGCCCGGTGACAGGTCCGACCAGTCGATGTCGTCCTCGGGCGGGCCCGCGAAGACCATCGTCAGCCGGACAGCGTCCACGCCGTACGTGGAGATCTGCTCGCCCAGGTCGACGCCGTTTCCCAGCGACTTGGACATCCCCTTGCCCAGGTTGCGCACCTCGCCTTGGACCAGCATCGCCGAGAAGGGCTCGACGAAGTCCAGGTAGCCCATGTCGTGCAGCGCCTTGGTGACGAACCGGGCGTACAGCAGGTGCAGGATCGCGTGCTCCACTCCCCCGACGTACTGGTCGACCGGCTCCCACCGGCGGACCGCGTCGACGTCGAATGCCTGGCTGTCGTCGTTCGGCGTCGGGTACCTCAGGTAGTACCAGGACGAGTCGACGAAGGTGTCCATCGTGTCGGTGTCGCGCGTCGCAGCACCGTCGCATCTCGGGCAGGCGACGTTGACCCAATCGGTCGCCGAGGCCAGTGGCGAGACACCCTTCGGGGTCAGGTCCTCGCCCTTCATCTCGGGCAGCTCGACAGGCAGCTGGGCTTCCGGTACCGGTACCTCGCCGCAGCTCGGACAGTGGATGATCGGGATCGGCGGCCCCCAGTACCGCTGCCTCGAGACCAACCAGTCGCGCAGCCGGAAGTTGACGG
>JAWWPH010000466.1:0-3890 GCA_033850875.1 Nocardioidaceae bacterium
AAGAAGTAGCCCTCGAAGCCGAGCTGGGTCGGTGAGGCGTCGGGCACCTTGATGACGCCGAACGACGTGAACGATGCGTCCTGCGGCAAGAAGACGACCGGGCCGGAGAAGGCGACCCGGCCGGTCCCGTCCCTCACCGTGACGACCGGCGCGTAGCCGTGCCCGACGAGGTACACCGACGTGTTGTCGACGATCAGCGGATGGTTGACCCGAAGGTCGTACGAGTACGGCGTCGCGCCCGGGTGGGACGTCACCGACAGGTCGGCGTCGAAGGCGAGCGGGGTGCCCACGCCCGCGCCGCTGCGCTTCCACGACACGTGGAAGTCGTCGACCTTGAACGAGAACGGGGCGAGGTTGGCCGTATCGAAGCGGGCGCCGGGCGTGAAGTCGTCGTACTGCGTCAAGGTGTTGGAGAAGCCCGTGCCGCTGATCACCGCAGCCGTGCCCTTGAACCCGTACAGCCCGGTCACTGCGACGCCGACCAGCACGACGAGCACGGCCACGTGGAAGAGCAGGTTGCCGGCCTCGCGCAGGTAGCCCTTCTCGGCGCTGACGACGATCTCGTCGCCGCCGGCGTACACCTCGGTGCGCCGGCGCTGCCGGCCGAGGAGGTCTCGCGCGTGCTCCGCGACGACGTCCGGGGGGTCGTCGCTGGTCCAGCTGGCGTAGGCCGGGAACCGGCTCAGGTTCCGTGGCGCGCGCGGCGGCCGGGCGCGGAAGTTCTTCGCATACACCCGGGCGCGGGGCACGATGCAGCCGATCAGCGACAGCATCAGCAGCAGGTAGATCGCGCTGAACCAGACCGAGCTGTACACCGTGAACAGGCCGACCCGCTCGAAGACCGGGGTAAGGCTTGGATGGTTCGTCTTGAACGCGAAGACCGCCGACGGGTCGACCCGCTCCTGCGGGATCAGCGAGCCCGGGATGGCGGCAAGGGCGAGCAGGAACAGCAGGACGAGCGCGGTACGCATCGAGGTGAGCTGTCGCCAGGTCCAGCGCGCGAACTCCAGCGGCCTCAGCGCGGGGACGGCGGGCGGCGCGGGCGGCCCCGGCGGCTCCTGCCCCGGCGCGAGCAGGTCGGGGGGGTCGAGCTGGTCCACCGGGCCGGCGAAGTCGTCCGGGCGGCCGCTATACGGGGAGGACATAGCCACCCACCCAGGACTGCATCGCCTGGACCATCGACGTCCACACCCCGGTCAGCATCAACAGGCCGACGGTCACCAGCATGGCGCCGCCGAGGCGCATCACCCATACCTGGCGCCGCCGCACCCACGCCACCGCGCCCATCATCTTGCGGAACGACACGGCCGCCACGAGGAAGGGGATACCGAGGCCCAGGCAGTACACGAACGCGAGCAGCGCGCCCCGGCTCACGTTGGCGTCGGTATTGAGAGTGCTCGTGAGGTTGAGCACCGCCGCAAGCGTCGGGCCCGTGCACGGCGTCCAGCCGAGGCCGAAGAGCACTCCGAGAAGGGGGGCGGCGCCGAGCCCGACGGCCGGGACGCTGTGGATGCGCACGTCCTGTTGCAGCCACGGCACGACCCCGGCGAAGAGCAGACCCAGGCCGATGGTCACTGCGCCGAGGATCCGGGTGAGCTCCTCCTGATGGGCGATGAGCTGCTCCCCGATCCCGAACGCGCCGGCGAACGCGACGTACACGAGGGAGAAGCCCAGCACGAACAGCAGCGCGCCGGCGAACATCCGCCCACGGATACCGCTGCTGCCGTTGGCGACGATGTCGGCGCCGGAGAGTCCGGTCATGTAGGAGAGGTAGCCGGGCAGGAGCGGCAGGACGCACGGGGAGAAGAACGAGACGGCGCCCGCCGTGAGGGCGACCGGCACGGCCAGCAGCAGCGAGCCGTCGAACGCCGTCTGCTGGAACCACGTCCCGACGGACGCGGCGGGCATCGCCAGCTCGGCGATCACCGTCCGCTCGCAACATCGTGCACGAGACCGACCAGAGTGCTCGTGTCGACCCGACCGAGGACGAGCGCCGCCACGCGCCCGGACTTGTCCAGCACCATCGTCGAAGGCAGCGAGCTGGGAGACAGCAGCCCGTGGAAGGCCAGCAGCGCGCTCCCGTCCTCGTCGTAGATGCTGGGGTACGGCACGTGGTAGTCGCGGACGAAGGCTGCGGCCGCCGACTTGTTGCTCTCGCGCGTGTCGATGCCGATGAACGCGGTGCCCGGCAGCCGGTGGGCCGCAGCCACCAGGTCGGCGGCCTCGGCCCGGCAGTCGGGGCACCAGGCCGCCCACACGTTGACGACCACGATCGAGCCGCGGTGATCGGCGAGATCGACGCTGCTCCCGCCGAGAGTGTCGCCCCTCAGCTCGGGGGCGGGCTTGCGGTCCCCCGGGGCGATGGTCGTCACCACCCCGTCGCCGGTGATGTACCCCGTGTTCCCCCCGGACGGGCTCGACGTGGAGCACGCCGAGACCACCGCCGCGAGCGCGAACACGACGACGCTGACGACCGCACGCGCGCGGGGTCGTCGCAGCGGGCCGGCAGCAGTCGGGCGCCCGGGCAAGCTCACGCCCCGGCTGTGAACTTCTTGGCCGCCTTGACGGGGACCAGGTCGGCGGCGGGCTCGGAGTAGGAGACGGACACCACGGCGTCGCCGGAGTAGGTGAAGGTGGTCAGGCTGGCGAGGCTGCACTGCCGTTTGCGTGGGTCATGCCAGAGCCGCCTGCCCTCGAGGAACGACCGGACGGTCCAGATGGGGAGCTGGTGCGACACCACCAGCGCCTCGTGACCCGTGGCTGTCGCGCGGGCGTCGTGCATCGCCGCGAGCATCCGCACGGCGATGTCCTTGTACGGCTCGCCCCAGGACGGCCGGAAGGGGTTGTAGAGGTACTTCCAGTACGACGGCCTGCGCAGGGAGCCGTCGCCGACACCGAACTGCCTGCCCTCGAACCGGTTCGACGCCTCGACGACCCGCGCGTCGGTCACGATCTCGAGGCCGAGCGCCTCGGCCACCGGCCGGGCCGTCTCCTGCGCCCGCTGCAGGGGCGAGGAGACCAGGTGGACGATGTCGCGGTCCTTGACGGTGGCCGCCACTCGCTCCGCCATCTGCCGACCCGCGTCGCTCAGGGAGTAGCCGCTGAGCCGGCCGTAGAGGATCCCGTCGGGGTTGTACACCTCGCCGTGCCGCAGCAGGTGCACGACGGTGGTCGGCGTGCTCGCGCTCACGAGCGCACCTCGTCGTCGGGTCGGGCGGCCGCCGCGGCCGCCGCCGCACGGGGCAGCGCCGAGGCGATCCGGTCCACCGCGCGGTCGTCGTGCGCGGTGCTGACGAACCAGGCCTCGAAGGCGCTCGGCGGCAGGTACACGCCCGCGTCGAGCATGGCGTGGAAGAACGCACGGAACCGGTACAGCGACTGCCGCGACGCCTCGTCGAGATTCGTGACCGACGTCAACGCCGTACCCTGCCCTTCTCCGCCCCCTTGCTCTACGAAGAACGCGCTGAAGAGGTTCCCGGCGGACTGCACCACGTGCGGCACGCCCGCGGTGTCGAGGGCGTCGTCGACCAGGCGGGCGATGGTGTCCGCCGTCTTGTCGAGCGTCTCGTACACCTCGGCGGTCGCCAGCCGCAGCGTCGTCAGCCCGGCGGTCGTGGCGATGGGGTTGCCGGACAGCGTGCCTGCCTGGTAGACCGGCCCGACCGGCGCAAGGCAGGCCATCACGTCACTGCGCCCGCCGAAGGCCGCCGCCGGGAACCCGCCGCCCATCACCTTCCCGAAGGTCATCAGGTCGGGCGCCCACCCTTCGCGAGCGCCGTCGAGTCCCCAGTAGCCGGCCGCGCTCACCCGGAAGCCGGTCATCACCTCGTCGCTCACGAACAGCGCCCCGTGCTCGCCGCACAGGCGGGACAGCGCCGCGTTGAAGCCCG
>JAWWPH010000477.1:0-4009 GCA_033850875.1 Nocardioidaceae bacterium
CCCGAGCTGGCCAACCGGTGGGTGTTCCCGCTCGTCGGCTCCGACGGCGGCTACAACGGCGACGACCCCGCCGTCCCTCCCGAGGGGCTCCGGCTTCGGGTCAAGCCGTCGGTGGACCTCGCAGCCCTTCACCTGGCGCCACAGGCACTGGTGATCGCCACCGCCATGCAGCGCTACGGCATCTACCTCGGGGACTCCGGTGTCACGACCGCCGTGAAGCTGGAAGACACCGAGACGGAGGGTCTCGGGCAGGTCTGGGACCTGAAGCCGACCGACCTGTGCGCGCTGCCGTTCACGCCGGCTTACTGGGAGGTCGTTCGGGAAGGGTACGATCCCAGCCGTGGGGAGTGAGCGCCGGCTGCCGGATTTTCTTTACATCGGCACCAGCAAGGCCGGTTCGACCTGGCTCTTCAACACACTGGCGATCCACCCCGAGGTCCACCTCGCCTCGAGCAAGGGCCTGTACTTCTTCGACCAGCACTACGACAGAGGGATCGACTGGTACCTCGACCAGTTCCGCGGTGCCGGCGACGCGCGTGCGATGGGTGAGATCTCGCACTCGTACCTGTCCTCGCCGGACGCGGAGCAGCGCATACAGCAGCTCAACCCGGCCATGCGCCTGCTGGTGTGCCTACGTGAGCCGGTCGACCGGGCCTTCTCCGACTACCTCGACCTGGTGAAGAACGGCCAGTTCGACGGCTCCTTCGAGGCAGCCCTCGAGCGCTTTCCCCGGCTCGTCGATCGAGGCCGCTACGCCACGCACCTGCGCCGGTACCGCAGCATCTTCGCGGCGGAGCAGATGTCCGTCCAACTCTTCGACGACCTGCGCGTCGACCCTCAGTCCTACGCGGACGCCACCTTCGACTTCCTCGGAGTCGACCGCCTGCAACTCCCGGCCGCGGCTCTCAAGCGCCGGCAACCGGCCGGCAAGGCCCGCAGCCGCGCGCTTGCGTCCGCGGCCAAGCGCGCGTCCGCCGTCGCCAGACAGGTGGGCCTTCGCAGGCTGCGCTCGCGAGTGAAGCGGTCCGTAGCGGTCCGCGAGCTGCTCTATCGTCCCTACGCGGACGACCGCCCGCAGCTCGACCCGGTCGTGGCCGAGGAGCTTCGCCGCGTCTTCGCACCGGAGGTCGAGGCGCTGACGTCCCTGCTCGGGTCTCCGGTCGCCGCCCGGTGGGGGTACGCCGTGCAAGGCGGCGAGGCGGCGTGACCGGGTCAGGCCGCCTGCGCCGCGAGCTCCAGTAGCCGTCGCGCCTGCCCACGCAGGTAGCCGCTGGCCAGGCGAAGGGATGCTCGCTGGACGCGCCGGTTCAGCGACCTCCCGGACTGTGATGCCGCCACGAGCGCCGACCACTTGTCCAGCAGGATGAGCAGCTGGTATGAGCGGACCTGGGCGAGGCAGCTGTCGTCGTCGGCGAGGTATCCGCTGAGCACCTGGCGCTCGTGCTCCTCGATGCGCCGCTCGTCGATGGCAGCCCCGCGGGTATGGACCTGCACGCCGAGGAGCCGGAGACTGACCATGAACCGGCAGAGGTCCTCGTAGCGGGGGACCCTCCAGCGCGGCAGCGGGTCGAACACGGTCACGCGGGCATCGGCCGAGACGAACATGTTCCGTGGCGCGTAGTCGCCGTGCCCGACAGCGAGCGGCAGCCGCTCCGGAAGTACCTCGCAGGCCAACGCCGCCCCGCGCCGCGCGACGTCACCGACGCCGCGAGCCCCGAGCTGTCCGGCGAGGTAGTCGTGGTAGGCCGTGAATTGCTCGGCGACCTCGTCCCGCGTGGACTGTCGCGCGGGCAGTGGCTGCGTCGTCGGGGAGTTCTGGAAGACCCTCAGCCATTCACCTGCCCGGTGCCACGGAAGGGAGTCCCGCGCGTCGGCACTCGCCAGGGGGCTGCGTACCCGGAGCTCCCCCATGACCCGTTGACGCAGAGTGCGGGCGTCGACGTAGTCCATGAGTATCGTCGCCTCCGCCGCCAGCCAGTCGAGAGGCCGGACAGCACCGAACGCCGGATCGTCGCCGCCGAACAGCGCACGGAAGGACTGTAGAGCGCGGAACTCCGCTGCCGACTGCTCGAAAGGAGTGAGCGAACCGGTGCCGAGCGTGGGTCGCGGGATGTTGCCGGCGGGCGCCAGGGTGGCCGGGCCAGGCTCGGCCGATGCGGACCGGGCCTTCGCCAGGATGCGCGGTGCCCCTGGTTGCGAGCCCACCCGAGCCACGAAGAGGGAGCACGAAGGCCTCCGGCTGAGGATGTCGATCTGCACCGCGGGCGACTGCCCGACACCCGGGAACCACTCGTGCGCCCGACTGCTCACCCGGGCTCTGATGACGTCCTCGATCTCGGCGTTCTTGCCGGCTTCGCCAGTTCCCGATCGCTCAGTGGTCGACATCTGTTCTGCGTTCCCCTGAAGCCTTGCCCAACGAACGGTTAACAGGTCCCCGATGGTGCAGCGCGGCGCTGCTGCGGGCAGTACGATGATCCTTGGCCCGGAGACGGAACAAGGGAAAGGACAGCATGACACGGCTCGTTCTGCTGCTCATCTTCTCGCCGCTCCTCCTGGGACTTCTGGTCATGTGCCTGCGCTCGCCGATGAAGGTGGCGTTGCCCGCATACGCGATTTTAATGCCGTTCGGGGGCCTGCTGTCGGTCGGAACCTCCCGCTTCGGCTCGCCGTCGTCACTGATCGGTATCGTGCTCGGCGTCGGGCTGGTCGGCGAGCTGCTCGCCACCAGGACACGGGGCGTTCGCATCTCCGCGACCATACCGATCTGGCTGCTGTTCCTGGCCGCCGCGGCCGCGACAGAGCTGTGGAGTGTCTCGCCGGGCCAGACGGCTACAGGGTTTCTCATCTTGAGCAGCCTGGTGCTCGTCTACGTGCTGGTGGGGATCAACAACGCCGACCGGACCGTGCTCACCCGCACCGAGAACGGGCTGCTGATCGGCGGCATGCTGGTCACCTGCTACGGGTTCGCACAGCTGCTCTTCCTGGGAGGTTTCCCGCAGGACTCGAGTGTCGCGGTATCGCACCAGGTCGGCCGGTTCGGCAACGACATGCTCGGCCCGAACAACGAGGCCGTGGCGTTGCTCCTGCCGCTGATGGTGGCCCTGAGCCGGTCGCTGACCCTCCCGGACCGTTCCAAGCGAATCCTCCATGGCTTCTTGGCTCTCGTCTTGTTCGTCGGCGTCTTGATGACCGGGTCACGCGGTGGGATTCTCGCGACGCTGGTGGCGGTCATCGTGCTGGCGATGGCCAACCCCCAAGGCCGGCGCGCCCTGGTCAAGGGCCTGGTGGCGGGCATCGCGCTGGTCGCGGTGGCCTGGGTCTACCACCCCGCGGGCATCGCCACCCGCGACGTCGCGACCACCTCGTCCTCCGGACGTACCGACATCTGGCGCGTGGGGCTCGCCGCGTGTCCGCACTACTGCGTCTTCGGGTCGGGTTGGGAGACCTTCCCTGACGTGTACGCCGCCACGCAGGCCTCGGTGCCCGATGCCGCGGTGCTCGTCGGCGGCGGGAACTACCAACCGCACAACGTCTGGCTGCTGGTGGCCATCGAGCTCGGCCTGCCGGGTCTCGTGCTTCTTGCCAGCGTGCTGATCGTCACCTTCTACGAGGCGCTGCGCCTGCCGACTGCCATGCGTGGCCCGCCGATGAGCGGGTTCATCGCCACCATCGTCGCGGCGCTGTTCCTGTCCAACCTCGAGTACAAGTTCTTCTGGATGGCGCTGATCTTGGTCGCGCTGTCTCGCAACGTCGCCCTGGTCGAGTCCCGGCCCGCGGACGGCCGGCTGGGCACCTCACAGCAGGCCTACGGCCCGGGAAGCGGCCAAGGGCCGGTCTCGGTCCCTGTCGGCGTCTAGCTGTACTCGGCTAGGACGTTGGTAACAGTCGGCTGATCGGGGGTTGGATGCAAGCCTCCGGACGGCGAGTGAAGAGGCCGCGGCAAGGAGCGCAGGTACGCAACAAACAATGGAGTTCACGCAGGGCAACGAGTGGGTGCCACATCCCCAGG
>JAWWPH010000479.1:0-4194 GCA_033850875.1 Nocardioidaceae bacterium
TCATCGCGGTACGCACGTCGCCGGCCGCCCGGTTGCGATTGTCGGTCAGGCACTCGATCAGCAGCGCGACCCCACCCGGCGCATAGCCCTCGTACATGATCGTCTGGTAGTCGGCTCCGCCGCTCTCCAGACCGGAGCCTCGCTTGACGGCGCGCTCGATGTTGTCGTTGGGCACCGACGACTTCTTCGCCTTCTGGATGGCGTCGTACAGGGTCGGGTTGCCGGCCGGGTCGCCTCCACCGCTGCGGGCGGCGACCTCGATGTTCTTGATCAGCTTGGCGAAGAGCTTGCCCCGGCGGGCGTCGACGACGGCCTTCTTGTGCTTCGTGGTGGCCCATTTGGAGTGGCCGGACATGCGATGCGCTCCTAGCTGCTGCGGACCAGGTCGACGAAGTAGCGGTGCACCCGGTCGTCCTGGGTGATCTCGGGATGGAATGACGTGGCCATGACCGAGCCCTGGCGCACCGCGACGATCCTACCCACGGCGGGGCCGGCAGCGACGGTCGCGAGGATCTCGACGGTGGCGCCGACCTTCTCGACCCACGGCGCGCGGATGAACAGCGCATGGAAGGGGCGGTCGAACGGCGTGAAGTCGACGTCGGTCTCGAACGAGTCGACCTGGCGACCGAAGGCGTTGCGGCGTACGACGACGTCGAGGCCGCCGAGCGTCTGCTGGCCCTCGATGCCGCCCTCGATGGTGTCGGCCAGCATGATCATCCCCGCGCAGGTACCGAGCGCCGGCAGCCCGGACGCGATCCGGCTCTGCAGCGGCTCGAAGAGCTCGAAGATGGTGGCCAGCTTGTACATCGTGGTCGACTCACCGCCAGGGATGACGATCCCGTCGACGGCGGCGAGCTCGCTCGCCCGCCGGACCGGTACGGCGACGGCGCCGGCCGCCTCGAGCATCCTCAGGTGCTCTCGAACGTCGCCCTGCAGGGCCAGGACACCTATCGTCGGATGGTCGGTCACGCATCCCATGCTAGGAGGCGCCGTCAGACCCGGCTCTGCGTCTCCTCGTCGGGGATCTTTGCGGGGCGGCGCTGCCAGGCCACGCTGACCTCGATCCGCCCCTCGTCGAACGCCGCCGAGATACCGTGCTCGGCCAGCGTCTTGAGCATGAACTCGAGCAGGTCGTCCCCCTCGGCGACGTTCGCGCTGGAGCCGTGCCAGAGGTTCACCTCGAGCATGTCGTGCTCGATGGCGTGCCAGACGTCGGAGAGCGTGAAGTACGCGATCCCCCACGGCGTGCGGCCCTCGCGCGAACGCTGCTGCAGCAGCTCGTTGGCCGACCAGTGGTCCTCGCAGGCCTGCAGCACCACGATGTCGGCCGCCTCGGCCTCGGTGAAGGCTTCCTGCAGGCGGTCGTAGGCGGTCACCTCGGGCCAGCTCCGGGCCGCCACCTCCAACGACCTGTGGGCATCGTCGACCAGCTCGTCGGTGAGCCGGCGGGCCGCCTCGCAGTCCTTCACCTCGTCGAGGACGGCGTCGTACACCTCGGTATGGATCTCGCCGGGAAGACGGAAGCCGGACCACACCTGGACGGTGGCATAGGTACGCAGCTGTTCTCGCCGAGCAGCCTTGTCGGGACTGCCGATGGCCACCGGCGCTACCAGCCTCGCTCGGCCAGCCGGTGCGGCTGCGGGATGTCGTCGACATTGATGCCGACCATGGCCTCGCCGAGCCCGCGGGAGACCTTCGCGATGACGTCGGGGTCGTCGTAGAAGGTGGTGGCCTTGACGATCGCCGCCGCCCGCTGCGCCGGGTTGCCCGACTTGAAGATCCCCGAGCCGACGAAGACTCCCTCGGCGCCGAGCTGCATCATCATGGCCGCGTCGGCCGGCGTGGCGATGCCGCCGGCGGTGAACAGGACGACGGGGAGCTTGCCGGCCTCCGCCACCTCTCGGACCAGCTCGTACGGCGCCTGCAGCTCCTTGGCGGCGACGTAGAGCTCGTCCTCGCTCATCGACTGCAGCCGGCGCAGCTCACCGCGGATCTGCCGCATGTGGGTGGTCGCGTTGGAGACGTCGCCGGTGCCCGCCTCGCCCTTCGACCGGATCATGGCCGCGCCCTCGGTCAGCCGCCGGAGGGCCTCGCCGAGGTTGGTCGCACCGCAGACGAAGGGGACGGTGAACTGCCACTTGTCGATGTGGTTGGCGTAGTCGGCGGGCGTGAGGACCTCGGACTCGTCGACGTAGTCGACGCCGAGGCTCTGCAGCACCTGAGCCTCGACGAAGTGACCGATCCGCGCCTTGGCCATGACCGGGATCGACACGGCCGAGATGATGCCGTCGATCATGTCGGGGTCGCTCATCCGCGACACGCCCCCCTGCGCCCGGATGTCGGCCGGTACCCGCTCCAGGGCCATCACGGCCACCGCGCCGGCATCCTCGGCGATCTTGGCCTGCTCGACGGTGACGACGTCCATGATGACGCCACCTTTGAGCATCTCTGCCATACCGCGCTTGACGCGGGCGGTACCGGTCGCGGAGTCGGAGTGTGGGGTCTGCGCTACCTCAGTCACGATGGGCCTTACATAGAAGTGCAGTCGGATCGGATCGACTCCATCGTACGGCGTGAAGGCCCCGCGAGGCCAAACCCGGACGCCGTCCGGTACCGGCCCGGACGGCGTCCGGGGTGACGCGACGTCAGCTGCCGCGAGCGGGAGAGGAATCGGCAGCCAGGTGGAGCTCCGTGACCGTCTCGGCGGCCTGCAGGAGCCGTGCGGCGGCCGACTTGCTGACGTAGCCGAGCGCCCCGCTCACCACGACCTCGGCCGCGATCTCGAGGTCGCGAGCAAGCCTGTCGACGGGGAAGTCGCGTGCGTGCAGCACGCGGGCGAGCCACTGCACCTGCTCGCAGAGATCTGTGGCCCCGAGGACGTCGTTGACGGCCCAGGACAGCAGCCACTGGTTGTCGTGGCGGCACCACGCCTCGCCCGCGTCGCCGTACCGGGCCCGCTCGTCGGGGAACTCGACCCGGTAGCGCGAACAGATCAGGTCGGCGACCGGCGCGAGGGGGATGGCCGTGCCGTCGACGTAGACAGCGGCCGGAGGCGCTGCGCCGCCGGGTCCGCGAAGGCTGGTCATTCGGCCACCACCTCGTAGGTATTCAGGTGCTCGAGCTTGCGCAGGGTGATGTCGGCTTTGAGACTGCGGGCGATCCGGGAGTGCGACGCCTTGTGGTCGGCACTCTTCATGTACGCGGTGAAGGCGCCCCGGTCCGACCAGCGGCTGACCATCACCACGTCACCAGCGTCCCGGTCGGACTGCCAGACCTGAAGGTCGATGAACCCCTCTGCAGAGTCGGCGAGGCGGGCGCGGTTCCTGAAGGCGGCGACGAGCTCGGGAGCGCGTTCGGCGGGGATGGCGAGCCGGGACATGGATACGTACATCTCTGTTCTCCTCCGTGGTCAGGGAACGGTCAGGTCGGCGGCTGCGACGACGCGGTTCCTTCCGGACGCCTTCGCCTTGTACAGGGCTGTGTCGGCTGCGAGCACCGCGATGCGCGAGTCCTGGGACAGGGGGGCGACGCCGACGCTCAGGCTGACGGGCAGCACCGCGCTGTCGGCGACAGCAGCGCGGATGCGCTCGCCGATGACGCAGGCCTCGGAGACGGTCGTCTCGGGGAGCAGGACCGCGAACTCGTCGCCGCCCACGCGGGCAGCGACATCGCCGGGCCGCACGGTGGTGGTGATGGCATGGGCGATCGCCCGCAGCAGTTGGTCCCCCTCGTAGTGGCCCCGCTCGTCGTTGACGGCCTTGAACTCGTCGACGTCGATCATGAGAACAGCTGCTGTAGCGTCCTGCCTGGAGGTGACGCAGGCGATCTCGTCCTCGAAGGCTCGTCGGTTGGCCAGGTCGGTCAGCGGGTCGCGGAACGCCAGCTCCCGGTACGCCTCGGAGCGCCGGAAGTGGGTACGGGCGAGCTCGATCGAGAGCTCGCCGGCCTTCGCCATCCGCTCCGCCACGCTGCCGGTGTTCCCCGCCGGATCGCGCGGCTGCGGCGTGAAGCCGCCGCCGGAACTCAGCGTGAGGACGGCGGGGGCGAGCCGCTGGGGCGGACCGGTGATCAGCTGCTCCACCGCCGCGACGACCTCCATGCTGCTCGGGACGTACCGGTACGCGCCCTTCAGCGACTTCGGCACGGACCGGCCTCCGAGCATCATGCGGATGTCACCCGAGACCTCGTTGAGCG
>JAWWPH010000037.1:0-3946 GCA_033850875.1 Nocardioidaceae bacterium
GGTCTCGTCGTCGTGGCCGTCCCAGGCCGACGTGAGACCGGCCAGCCGCAAGCCGTCGAAGTTCGAGTCGCCCATGGCGTAGACCACCCGCCCGAGGCTCAGCTGCTCGCCCACGAGCCGGTTGATGCGGCGCACCTCCGCTCGGTGCCGGGCCACGAGCAGTGGCCGGTCATCGCGGTATCGGCCTCGGGCCTGGACACGTGGGGTGAGGTGGAAGTTGACGACGCTGACGACGCGATCGCGCCGCACATCGCGGAACACGGCCACGGTCACGATCCGCGGAACGGCGACCGGCGGCGGACCCGCGTTGCGGTCGACCAGGCCGAGCCGGCCCAGCACCTCGAAGCGGGTGCCCAGCAGCTGGTACCTGTCGCTGCGCGCCCCGACGGGACAGCCGCCGAGCAGCGGGAGGGAGCTTACCCAGGTGTAGCGGCCGGGTTGCGCGCTCGAGCGCCCTCCCGTCACGAGCCCGCCGGGCACCCGCACCGAACCGGTCTCCCGCAGCAGCAGGTGGCGCGAGACACCCCATTCCTGGAGTCCGACGAGGTCGGGCTCCAGAGCCAGGATGTCCCGCAGCGCCCGTCGCGCCGCATCGTGGGGGAGCGAACGCAGCACGTTGGCGGTCGCTACGTCGGTGTGCCCGGTCATCAGTGCAGTCTGCACACCTCGACGGTCAGTCGCGACCCGACGACTCCGACAGGTAACCGAGCATCCGGTCGAGAACGGCACTGGCCCGACGAAGCTCCGGGGAGGCCTCGGGCGGCGTCGCCTCGAGCTGGTCCAGCAGCGACGGTGCACCGGGCCGGTACAGCCGGCTGAGGCCGGCACAGACCCGCGCGGCGTGGCGCACCACCCGGGCGTCGACCGACCAGAGTGCCTCGAAGTGACGGTCCCGGTCCCTCGTCGCCGACTGTCCCGCGGGTTCCCAGCCCACTACGCAACCAGGCTGGTCGGGTGCGTCGCAGACGAGAACCCACTCCCGGTTGAGCGCCGCGTCGAAGGGGACCGCGACCTCGAGCGGGGAGCTCCCGATCGGGCTGGGCGAGGCGAAGTCCGCGAAGACGATCGCGCTACGGGCGGTGCGGCTCAGCTCCCGCCACCTCACCTGCGAGGCGCGGTAGAACGACTCGCGCTGGAAGCTCGCGAACAGCAGCGGCCGATCCGCCGAGGCACAGCACTCGTCCTCGATCGCCCGGGACAGGGCCAGCAGGGCGGGCTTGCGCAGGCGCTGGACCCTCAGGTCGGGGAAGCGGCGGCTGACCGCGGCGAAGACCGACGTCTCGGGCTGCCCGATCAGATCCTTGGCCCGCTCGACGGCGATGGCCATGCTGAGCCCGGACGCGCGCTGGCGCACGACCTCCAGTACCAGGTCGACGGCGGCGCCGTCGTAGCGGCGATGACCGCCGGGTCCACGCGACGAGGTCGGGATGGCATAGCGCAGCTCCCAGGTCCGAAGGGTGCTGGGTGGGACTCCGGTCCGTGTCGCCAGGTCCCCGATCGACAGGCCCGACGGCTGCTGCTCGTCCGTGTTAAACCTCTTCAGTCTGGGTAACTATTCCTCTGCGCGGTGAGTGTATCCTGTCCGATGCTCGGCGGGCGGGGGACGCGCCGCCGATCACGCACCCTCGACGCCAGTGCGGCCGCCGCCGCGCGTCGCGGCAGGTGGTTCCCACGGCAGGAGACGAGACCTATGCAGACCCCGGCAAGCGCGACGCTCCCCTACACCTTCGACGAGGCGCTGCACGACATCCTCGCAGACGGGGCCCGCACCGCGGCGTCGCTCGGCTTCGGCTACCGGCGCCTCTGGGCGACTCTGGTCGACGCCACCGGGGGCAAGCGCTTTCGACCGGCCCTGTTCACGACGACGTACCACGCCTGGGGCGGAACGGACGACCGGGCCGCCGCCACGGTCGCTGCCGCGATCGAGCTGCTCCACACGGCGTTCGTCGTGCACGACGACGTCATCGACGGCGAGGACACGCGCCGCGGGCGCCCCAACGTGTCCGGGTCGCATGTCGACCAGGCGCGGGGGGTCGGGGTCGACGAGCTGCGCGCGACGGGGTACGGCGCCGCGGCCGGCATCCTCGCGGGGGACCTGGCGCTGGCCGCCGCGCTCAGAGCCGTCGCGACCTGTCCTGCTCCCCGGGCGACGGTGCTGCTGCTGCTGGACCTGTTCGACGCGGCGTTGCACACGTCGGCTGCGGGAGAGCTGGCCGACGTCCGGCTCAGCCTCGGTGTCGACTCGGCCGCGCTGTCGGAGACGCTCACCGTCGAGGAGCGCAAGACCGGTGTGTACTCCTTCTCGCTCCCGCTCCAGGCCGGGGCCGTGCTGGCGGGTGCGTCCGCCGACGCCGTGGCGTCGGCGGGCCAGGTCGGCCGCTGCCTCGGCATCGCGTACCAGCTGGTCGACGATGTCGACGGCGTGTTCGGCGATCCTGCAGTGACCGGCAAGAGCACGCTCAGCGACCTGCGCTCGGGCAAGCAGACACCGCTGATGGCGCACGCGCGGACCACCTCGTCGTGGCCCGTGATAGCGCCGTACGTCGGGCGGGCGGACCTCACCGACGCCGAGGCATGCCGGGTCCGCGACCTGCTCACCGAGTGCGGTTCGCGCCGGTTCGTCGAAGACCTGGTCGACGAGTACCTCGGCGCGGCGGAGGCTCTCTGCGAGGAGAGCGGCATGCCGCCCGCTCTCTCCTCCTGGATCCGCTCCATGGCCGCGGAGCTCTTCCGGCGCGTCGCATGACCGCCGGCGCGGTGCAGCGGCCACCGGCCGGAGGAACGTACGACGTCGTCGCAGGGCAGAGCGCAGCGGTCGTCATCCGCAACTACTCCACGTCCTTCGGGCTCGCGACCCGGCTCCTCGGTGAGCCGGTGCGCAGCCACGTACGCAACATCTACGCGCTGGTCCGGATCGCCGACGAGATCGTCGACAGCCCCGACCTCGCACTTGCCGTTGGCGACCGCGCCGAGCTTCTGGACCTGCTGCACGCGGACACGCTGCGCGCGATGCGGCACGGCCACAGCACCAACCTGGTGGTGCACGCGTTCGCGGGGACCACCCGAGTGACCGGGATCGGGTCCGACCTCGTCGACCCGTTCTTCGCGTCGATGCGTTCCGACCTCTCGGCGGCGACGCACGACCCGGCGAGTCTGGACCGCTACATCTACGGCTCGGCGGAGGTCGTCGGCCTGATGTGCCTGCACGCCTTCCTCGCCGACGCCGCCGAGGCACCGCCGTACGCCGACCTCGCTCCGGGTGCCCGCCGGCTGGGGGCGGCCTTCCAGAAGGTGAACTTCCTTCGTGATCTCGCTCACGACCGAGGCGTTCTCGGCCGCTCGTACTTCGGCCTCCCCGCCGACGCCGACCTGACCGACGCCCGTCGCGACGCCATCCTCGACGACATCGACGCCGACCTGGCCGCCGCAGCTGTCGCCATCGCGTCGCTTCCCGCGAGCAGCCGACGGGCGGTCAAGGCCGCGCAGCTGCTCTTCAGCGAGCTGTCCTCGCGGCTGCGCGCCACGCCGGCCGAGCAGATCATGTCGACACGCGTCTCGGTTCCCGCCCCGGTGAAGGCTCGACTCGTGGCCCGCGCGTGTCTCAGTGGCGGGTCGCGGTGATGACGCAGCGATCAGCCGTGGTCGTCGGTGGCGGGATCGCCGGCCTGGCGTCGGCTGCCCTGCTCGCACGCGAGGGGTGCTCGGTCGACCTGCTCGAGCAGCGCGACCACCTCGGCGGACGCGTCAGCTCGTGGGAGAGCGCAGGCTTCCGCTTCGACACGGGCCCCTCGTGGTACCTCATGCCCGAGGTGTTCGAGCACTTCTTCTCCCTGTTCGGCGTCTCGGCGACCGACGTGCTGGACCTCACCCTGCTGGACCCGGGCTACCGCGTCTTCTACGAGGGTGAGGCGGAGCCGGTCGACGTACGCGCGGACCGGGATGCCAA
>JAWWPH010000160.1:0-2518 GCA_033850875.1 Nocardioidaceae bacterium
GCGTTCGCGACCATGCGAAGCAGCCAGGAGATCATGGCTCGATCGTCCCATGGCCGGTGGCGTGCAGGAGCGACGCCTCGGCGACCGACAAGTGCTCGCGCAGGGCGTCCAGAGCGGCCGGGGTGTCGCCGCCCTCGACCAGCTCGACCAGCCGGCCGTGCTCGGCGACCTGGTCGGAGAGGTTCGCGCGCATCCGGTCCAAGTGGGCGAGCCCGAGGCGGATCTCGGCACTGAGGGCCTCGGCAGCGGCGACCAGGCGGCGGCTTCCGGTGAGTCCGACGAGCGCTCGGTGGATTCGCAGGTGCGCCTCGGTGAGCGCGGCCGGGTCGGACGCCTCGCCCGCCACGCGCGCATAGTCCTCCAGCGCCGTACGCACCGCGCGGCGGTCGTGATCGCTCGCCTCGCTCCAGCGACGCACGCCGGCCGCCTCGAGGGCGGCCCGGGCGAGGCTGACGTCGTGCACGTCGGCGGCGGTGAGCTCCTTGACCGCGACACCCTTGTTCGGGACCCGCACCGCGACGCCCTCCCCAACGAGCACGGTCAACGCCTCGCGGATCGTGCTGCGGCCCACGCCCATCGCTTCGGACAGTGCGACCTCGCGCAGCGCCGTGCCGGGGGCGAGCTGTCCCGCGAACAGTGCGCGGCGGATCTCCTCGACGGCCCGGTCGACGGTCGACGAGTGCTCCAGCTGCAGGTCGCTGAACATGTACGACGAGCCTAGAGGCTCCACTCCGCGGCGGTGCCGAGGATCGGTCTCGATACTGCTATTATGTTGTCAGACAATCAGACGAAGAGGAGATCCGTGCGCATGCCGCAGTCCACCGCCGCCGAGCTCAGCTGGGGCCGGCGTTACCTGATGGTCCGGCCCGACCACTTCCGGGTGGAGTACCGGATCAACCCGTTCATGGACCTCGACTCCCAGCCGCTGCCCGACCGAGCGTCGGAGCAGTGGCGGGACCTGCTGGCCACGCTCGGCAACGCGGGCGCCGGGGTCGAGGTGGTCGAGGCGCGCAGCGACGCCCCCGACATGGTGTACGCGATGAACCTCGGACTGGCCTTCGCCGGCACCGCTGGCCGTGCCCGGGTCGCGCTCTCGCACATGCGGTACGCCGAGCGCCGGATGGAGACGGTCTCGGCCAGTACGTGGTTCGCTGGCGCGGGCTTCGCGCCGACCTACGTGGGAGCGGACGGGGTGGGCGCACACTTCGAGGCCGGTGACGCGTTCCCGTTCGGCGGGGGTCTCCTCGTCGGGTACGGCCCGCGGACCGAGAAGCTGGCGCTCAAGCACCTCGCCTCCGAGTTCGACATCCGCGTGCACGGCCTGGCGCTGACGTCCGGGGCGATGTACCACCTCGACCTCGCCTTCTGCCCGCTCGATGCCCGGCGGGCCCTGGTATGCCCGAGCGCGTTCGACGAGCCCAGCCGGCGTGCGCTGCTCGCCCTCGTGCCGGAGCCGATCCTCGTCACCGAGGAGGAGGCGCTGGACACCTTCTGCACGAACTCGGTCGTCGTCGGCCGTACGGTCGTGATGCCGGCCTGTCCCGACCGGGTCAGGTCCGAGCTCGAGCGGGCGGGCTTCCGCGTGGTCGTCGTCGACGTGAGCGAGTTCCACAAGGGCGGCGGGTCCGTCCGCTGTCTCACCAACCCGCTCGACATCACTGTCGGGCGCGACCTCGACGTGGTGCCCGGCGGCGACGTGGTGCTGCCGCTCAGGTGACCACAGGGGCGACCGGCTCCGGCGGGGTGAAGCGCGCCGTCTGAGCCAGCACGATGCCCGCGAGGACCAGCAGGATCCCGACGATCTGCGGAACCGTCAGATCCTCGCGGAACCACAGCCATCCGAGCAGCGTGGCCCCGACCGGCTCGACCATGCCCACCAGCGTCACCTCCGTCGCGGACAGGTGCTGCAGGGCGGTGAGCTCGAAGAGGAACGGCAGCACGGTGCCCAGCACGACCATCCAGGCGATGAGCAGCCAGACCGGCGCTGAAGCACCCGCGAGGGTCCCGCCGAGGACATGCGTCGACAGCAGGTCGGTCTGCTGCCAGAGCGACGGCAGCGGCTTGACGACGTTCCAGAACACCGCGGCGACGAGGAACGCCTCGGTCAGCACGTGGAGCGGCGTCTCGGTGCTCACGCTGCGCTCACCCAGCAGGAAGTACGCAGCGAGCGAGAGCGCGGCGGCGAACCCGGCCGCCACCCCCAGGGCGTCGAGCTGCAGCCCATGCCACACCTGCGCGACCAGGGACAGCCCCCCGAGCGAGCATCCGATGCCCAGCCACATCCGGCGGCGTACGCGCTCGCGGTAGCCGAACCGAACGAACACCGCCACCAGCACGGGCGCGGTGAACTCCAGCAGCAGCGCGATGCCGACCGGGAGGCGGTCGATCGCGACGAAGTAGAAGTACTGCACCAACGCGACCCCCGTCACCCCGAACCCGATCACGACCCCCACCTCGGCGAGGGACGCGGGGAGGCGCAGCCGTTCACCTCGGACGAGCACGATCGCGACCAGGGCGA
>JAWWPH010000110.1:0-8914 GCA_033850875.1 Nocardioidaceae bacterium
CGAAGCGCCCGCCGGGCTGACTCTGCCGTCATGTCGTCTGCAGAGCGCGCCTCGCCCGGCCTGACCTCAGGAGTGGATCTCCTCGAGCAGGCCATCGGCTACACGCTCGGCACGCTCCGCTACGCCACCGACCGCGCCCTCTCGCGTCCGTCTCCCTGCGGCGAATGGGACCTCCGGGTGCTCCTGGCGCACATGGTCGACTCCTTCACCGCGCTCCAGGAGGCGGCGGAGACCGGCGACGTGAGCTTGTCCGCCGCACCGAGACCGCCCCGCGACGTGCCGTACGGGCCTGTGGCCGAGCTCCGGACCCGAGCCGTCGCGGTGCTCGGGGCGTGGGGCGAGTGCGACGACCTCGTCACCATCTCGGGCCTGACCCTGCCTGCAGAGGTCGTCGCGAGCACCGGCGCCGTCGAGGTGGCCGTCCACGGCTGGGACGTCGCCCAGGCGTGCGGCCACCCTCAGCCGATCCCTGCGTCGCTGGGGCGAGCGCTGCTCGCCGTCGTGCCCCTGCTCGTCTCCGCCGCCGACCGACCCGCACGGTTCGCAGCGCCCTACCGCACGTCGGTGTTCGCCAGCCCGGGTGACCGCCTGGTCGCGTACCTCGGTCGCCGGCCCTGACCTGTCCCGCCGACGCAGGTCCGGGCCGGCCCCCGTCGAGGGCTTTCCGGCCCCGACGGGGGCTGCGAGAATCGGCCCATGGCCGTACCCGGAAAGCGCGTCACCGCCCCTGCCTCGGCGCCCCCCGCCCTGGCCGACACCGAGCTGTTCTCGGTCGACGCGTACCGGGACAGCTTCGAGGCCACTGTCGTCGACGTCGACCGCGACAACGGCCGGGTCAGGCTGTCGCGTACGGCCTTCTTCCCCGGAGGCGGCGGCCAACCGTGCGATACGGGGACGCTCCGCAGCGACGCTGGCGAGCTGCCCGTCGTCCGGGTGCGCCGGGAGCCCCCGGACATCTGGCACTACGTCGATCCCGCCGCCGTCGAGAGGATCCCCGGCCCTGGAACGGAGCTCCAGGGTGAGCTCGACTGGGCCCGGCGCCACCTCGTCATGCGGACCCATACCGCGCTCCACATCCTCTGCGGCGTGATCTGGAGCGAGTACCAGATACCCGTCACCGGCGGCAACATGGACGTCGGCACCGGGCGGCTGGACTTTCCCCTTCCATCGGTCTCGACCGAGCTCGGTGTGCGTCTCGAGAGCCGGATCAACGAGGAGATCGCGTTCGCCCGCGACATCGTCGTGGAGTTCCTGGGCCGCGACCTGGCCGATGCCGACCCGACTCTGATCCGCACGGCTGCCCACCTCATCCCGAGAGAGATCGACCCGTTGCGGATCATCGACATCGTGGGACTCGACAAGCAGGCCGACGGGGGCACCCACGTCGCGAGCACTGCCGAGGTCGGGCGAGTACGCGTCGTCGGGACGGAGTCCAAGGGCAGGGACAACAAACGGGTCCGGATCCGCGTGGAGGACGCGGACCCGGACCCGATGTAGCCGGGCCGACGGCTCAGGCGTTGATGGCCTGCCGGTCGTGGCCGTTGGAGCTGATCGAGATCTTGCGGGGCTTGGCCTTCTCGGCAACCGGTACCTTCAGGGTCAGTACGCCAGAGGAGTAGCTCGCCTCGATCCGCTCGGTGTCCAAGGTGTCGCCCAGGAAGAGCTGCCGGCTGAAGACGCCACGCGGGCGCTCGGCGGCAACCATCTCCTCGCTGCCGTCCCGGGCCGGACGCTCCGCCTTGACGGTCAGTACGTTGCGCTCGACGTCAAGGTCGATCGACTCGGGGTCCACACCGGGGAGATCGAACTCGACGACGAACTGCTCCCCCTCCCGCCACGCGTCCATCGGCATGACGGCCGGCCGTGCAGAGGTACCGAACACCTGCTGCGTCAGGCGGTCAAGCTCGCGAAACGGGTCAGTGCGCATCAACATCGCTCAACACCTCCAGGGCTGATCTGGTCGAAGTCTCTTGTCGCGCAACCACCAGGGATCTATGGTGGCTGCTACAGTTTTTATAGCACCGCTGATACACCAATGCAAGTCGTCGACGGAGGAGATCGCGGCCGTGAGCACCTCGGACCCCGACCGCAGTAAGGGCGTGTACGGCATCTCGACGGCTGCCGAGCTCGTCGGGACAGGGCTGCAAAACCTGCGCCTCTACGAGCGCAAGGGCCTGCTCTCTCCGAACCGGACGTCCGGCGGCACCCGCCGGTACAGCGAGAACGACCTGGCCCGCCTGCGCCGTATCGGCCAGCTGCTGACGAGCGGACTCAACCTCGCGGGTATCGCCATGGTGCTCGACCTCGAGCTCGACAACGCCCGGCTGCGCGCGCGGTTGAGAACGGCGAGGGGGCAGGCGGCTCAGGACCCGGACGACGAGCCGCGGTAGCGGCCCTCGACCAGGAACGCCAGGCGACGCAGCGACTCCTTGTTGCGCGGGACGACGGTCGCCTGGCGGATCGGCTTGGGCAGCAGCTGGCCCGGACCCGCTACGGCGTCCTCGCGGATGCTGACCTCAGTGCCGCCGACGCCGTCCGGCGTCAGCACCACGTGAACGTGCGCCTCACCCACCGGCCATCCGCGTGCCTTGAGCACGAGGTCGCGATCGGTCTCGGAGTACAACACCTCGGTGTCGTCGTCGATCACCGCGGGCCACAGTCCGAAGGAGTGGTGCACGAGGGCTCCTGGCTGCGGCCAATGGTTGTCCACGTCTCTGACCCTCGAGGCACCGACAACCCAGGTCGCGTACAGCCAGCCGTCCGCCAGCACCGCCCAGACGGCCTCCGGCGGGGCCTCGATCCGTCGCGTGACGACCGCCGTGCCCTCGAGTCCCCAATCGTCGTGCATATCGCCGCCCTCGCCTTCCGTCTGCATGTCTGGGCTCACGGTACGCAAGCCGAGGCGCCCCCAGTACCCGTGCACGGCGTTACCGGCCGCCTGTGGCTCGAAGACGTTACCGGTGTGGGCGCCTATAGGTCGCTTTGAAAGCCCGCCGACACGCATCAGCGGGGTCACCAGCGCGTCGTAGAGGGCCGGCATGGCGCGGAACCCGAGCACGGCCAGATGATTCGGCAGACCCACCGAGATCTCCCGCCTGGGCCGGTCCACGGCCCGCATGATCGCCCGGGCGAGCTTCTCCGGCGGGTCGACCGGGGGCGGTGGGCGACCCTCGCGGCCCGCGTAGTTCGCCGCCTGCGCGTACGCCGGGGTGTTCACGCTGCCCGGCCACACCATGCTGACGGAGATGCCCGG
The DNA here is from genome assembly GCA_033850875.1 of Nocardioidaceae bacterium. Taxonomy (GTDB): domain Bacteria; phylum Actinomycetota; class Actinomycetes; order Propionibacteriales; family Nocardioidaceae; genus DASQEH01. The sequence goes on from JAWWPH010000110.1 coordinate 3,254, forward strand.
CGTCTCCCGGGCCTCGAGCTGCAGCACCCGTACCAGGCCGTGCAGCGCCCACTTGCTGGTGACGTACGAGCTCATGTACGGCACCGCGATCTTGCCGAGCAGCGACCCGACCACCACCAGACTCCCGCCGTCCTGGGTTCGGAACAGACGCAGGGCGGCCCGGGCCACGTTCGCGGTCCCGATCAGGTTCGTCTGCATGACGCGGGCGAAGACGTCCGCCGGCACCTCCTCGAAGCGCCCGTAGGCGACCACGGCAGCGGAGTGGACGACGGCGTCGACGCGGCCGTACGACTCGACGGCCGCCTCGAACAGCGCGTCGACTGCTCCTCCCTCCGCGGTATCGGTGGGCACCGCGATCGCCGTGCCCCCCGCCGCCACGCACTCGGCGCAGACTTGCGTGAGGCTCGCCGACGGCCGGGCGGCGAGGACGAGCCGCGCCCCCTGACGGGCGAAGGCCAGGGCCGTCGCGCGGCCGATCCCGCTGGACGCCCCGGTGATCAGCACGACCCGGTCATCGGTCGCGTGCGTCGTCACGGGGCGAGCAGCACCTTCACGCAGTTGTCCTCCTTGCGCTGGAAGATCTCGTACCCGTGCGGTGCCTCCTCGAGCGGGAGGACATGGGTGGCGAGGTCCTCGGTGCCGAGCGGGTCGGCGTCGTCGAGGACCAACGGGAGGATGTCGTCGATCCACCGCTTGACGTGGCACTGGCCCATGCGCAGCTGGATACCCCGGTCGAACATCTCCATCATGGGCAGCGGGTCGACCTCGCCCCCGTAGACGCCGCTGAGCGACACGGTGCCGCCTCGGCGAACAGCCTTGAGCGCCGTGGTCAGGGCGTCGAGCCGGTCGATGGCGAGCTTGTCGGTCAGCGGCTGGGCAAGGGCATCGGGCAGCAGGCCGACCAGTGTCTGGGCGACCTTTGCGTTCGGCGACCCGTGGGCCTCCATGCCGACCGCATCGATCACCGCATCGGGGCCGCGCCCGCCGGTCATCTCGATCAGGGTCTCGGTGACGTCGTCGACGACGCGCATGTCGAGCACCTCGATCCCGTGGCGCTGCGCCAGCGCGAGCCGCTCCGGCACCATGTCGACGCCGATCACCCGCTCGACCCCCAGGTGGCGACCGATCCTGACGCAGAACTGCCCGACCGGGCCGAGACCGAGCACCGCCAGGGTGCCGCCGGTCGGCACGTCGGCGTACGCCACGGCCTGCCAGGCCGTCGGCAGGATGTCGGAGAGGTACAGGAAGCGCTGGTCGCTCGGGCCCTCCGGTACGCGGATCGGACCGAAGTGGGCCTGGGGCACCCGCAGGTACTCCGCCTGCCCGCCCGGGACCGCTCCGTACAGCGAGGTGTACCCGAAGAGTGCGGCGCCCTTGCCCTCCGAGCGCACCTGCGTCGTCTCGCACTGGGCGTAGAGCTGGCGCGAGCACATCCAGCACGTGCCGCAGGAGATGTTGAACGGCACGACGACGCGGTCACCGGGGCTGATGTGCGTGACCTCCGAGCCGACCTCCTCGACGATGCCCATCGGCTCGTGGCCGAGGACGTCGCCGGGAGTCAGGAACGGCCCCAGGACCTCGTACAGGTGCAGGTCGGAGCCGCAGATCGCGGTCGACGTGATCCGCACGATCGCGTCCGTCGGCATCTCGATCCGTGGGTCCGGAACCGTCTCCACTCGTACATCCCGCTTGCCCTGCCATGTCAAAGCCCTCATGCCGTGCCCCTCCCGTAGTCCAGCGACATCGTTCGATCTCCCTTACCCGCTTTGGCCCATCCCAGCGGTCAGGTGCGCGAAGTGCGTAAGGGCAGCCGCACGAGGCGTACGTCGTCGAGCCGGCCGGACCGGGCGACAGCGGTCATGTACGTGCAGAACGGTTGGCGGCGGCGGTCTGTCGGCGAGCCCGGGTTCAGCAGCCGCAGGCCGGTGTCGGCGGTCGTGTCCCAGGGGATGTGGCTGTGCCCGAAGACGAGCACGTCGGCTTCACTGAAGCGGGCGGCGCATCGGCGCTCACGGCCCGCTGCGGCGCCGGTCTCGTGCACCACCGCGAGTCGGAGCCCCTCGACGTCGGCCGTGGCGACCTCGGGGAGCCGGGCGCGCAGAGCCTCCCCGTCGTTGTTCCCGTACACCGCGACCAGGCTCGCGGCCCGCTCGCCCAGGGTGTCGAGCAAGGCAACCTCGACCCAGTCGCCGGCATGGACGACGACGTCTGCTGCATCGACCTCGCTCCAGAGCCGGTCGGGAAGGTCGCGCGCCCGATTCGGTATGTGGGTGTCGGCCATCAGTAGCAGTCGGGCCGTTCCCACGGCGACAGTGTGCCAGCCGCCCCCGGGGTGGGCGGCGTACGGGTACGGTCGCGACGCAGCCGGCTGCCGAGCTGCGCCGACCGCCGCCTACGATCGGGGGAGTCGCTCGAGGAGGACAGATGACCGTCAGTGCGCAGAGCTCCCCAGCCGACCCGGATCAGATGGGTCGCCAGGACTCGTCGTCGTACGACGTGGAGGCGGTTCGAGCGTCGTTCCCGGCCCTGAGGGAAGGCGCCGCGCACTTCGACGGGCCCGGTGGCTCCCAGGTGCCGTCCCCGGTCGCCGACGCGGTGGCGGACACCCTGCGCTCGGCAATCGCCAATCGGGACAGGGTGACCGCGGCCGAGCGGCGGGCCGACGACATCGTCACCGGCGCCAGGGCGGCGATGGGCGATCTGCTCGGCGTGGAGCCCCAGGGTGTCGTCTTCGGCCGGAGCATGACGTCGCTGACCTTTGACTTCGCCCGCACGCTCGCCAAGAGCTGGGGACCCGGCGACGAGGTCGTCGTCAGCCGACTCGACCACGACGCCAACATCCGTCCGTGGGTGTACGCGGCGGCCGCTTCTGGAGCCGAGCTCCGCTGGGCCGAGTTCGACCCGAATGACGGCGAGCTGCACCCGGACGCCGTCGAGGCGGTGCTCTCGGACCGCACCCGGCTGGTCGCGGTGACCGCTGCGTCCAACCTGATCGGTACCAGGCCGGACGTCGCCGAGGTCTGCCGCCGCGCCCACGCTGTCGGAGCGCTCTGCTACGTCGACGGCGTCCACTTCGCCGCCCACTGCCCCGTCGACGTGGCCGACCTCGGAGCCGACTTCTTCGTCTGCTCCCCCTACAAGTTCTTCGGCCCGCACTGCGGCGTGCTGGCGGCTCGCGTGGACCTGCTCGCCACCCTGGACTCCGACAAGCTGCTGCCCCAGACGGCTGCGGTGCCCGAGCGGTTCGAGCTCGGCACGCTTCCATACGAGCTGCTTGCCGGGTGCACGGCCGCCGTCGACTTCATCGCCGGGCTGGCTCCAGACCCGGCGTCGAGCCGTCGGGCACGCGTAGTGACCGCGATGAGCGCCATCGAGGCGTACGAGGACGACCTGAGGATCGGCCTGGAGTCGCAGCTGTCGGAGCTGCCGGGGCTCGTGTCGTACTCGAGGGCCGCGCACCGCACCCCGACGCTCCTGGTCTCGTTCGAGGGCAAGAGCTCGGCAGCGGCACAGCGGTCGCTGGCCGCGTCGGGCGTCAATGCGCCGGCCGGGTCCTTCTACGCACTGGAGGCGTCACGCGCGCTCGGCCTGGGTGACGACGGTGCGCTCCGGGTCGGGCTGGCGCCGTACACCGACGGCGACGACATCAGCCGGCTCGTCGACGGCCTGCGGGCCTTCGCCGCCACCTCGTCGTGACACCGTAGGCTCCGCACCGGCCGGTGCCGACGAGCGCGACACCGGCCGTCGCCCTAACGTGTCGGAATGCAGCATCTGCGGGGCCTACTGGGCCTGGTCTTTCTGCTCGCAGTGGCCGTCGCCTTCTCGAAGAACCGTAGGGGAATCGCCTGGCGCACCGTCGTCGGAGCTCTCCTGCTGCAGGCGGGGTTCGCGGCGCTCGTGCTGCGCTGGGGACCGGGTCGGGACGCGCTGAGCTGGGTTTCGGACCGGGTCACCACGCTGATCGGATACACCAATCAGGGAACCGCTTTCGTCTTCGGCCCTCTGACGGCGGCCGGCAGCAAGAACCAGACGATTTTCGCGCTCCAAGTACTGCCGGTCATCGTCTTCCTGGGAGCACTGATCGGTCTGCTGTTCTACCTTCGCGTCATCCAGTTCGCGACGTACGTCATCGGCGGCGCGATCTCCTGGGCGCTGCGCGTCACGAAGATCGAGTCGCTCTTCGCCGCCACCGTGATCTTCCTCGGCCAGAGCGAGGCTCCCTTGATGATCGCCCCCTATCTGCGCGGTCTCACCACCGCACAGATGTTCACGGTCATGACCAGCGGCTTCGCGGCCGCCTCGGGCTCGACGCTTGTCGGGTACTCGCTGCTGGGCGCTCCGCTGAAGTACCTGCTCGCGGCGACCGTGATGAACGCTCCGGCGGGGCTACTGATGGCCAAGCTGGTCTGGCCGGACTCCACGGAGGAGAGGGCGGCTCGAGCCGACGGTCCGGATGCCGCCAGCCGGTCCGACGAGCCCGACGGCGAGGCCGCCACCGACGTCGATGTCCGCACCGTGCGCGACGAGGAGTCCGCCAACGCCATCGACGCGCTCGGGCGAGGGGCGCTCGCCGGAGGGCGGATCGCCGTGACGGTCGGCGCGCTGCTGATCGCCTTCGTCGCCCTGATCGCCCTTGCCAACGGGATCCTCAGCGGCGTCGGCGGATGGTTCGGCGTCGACAGCCTCACGTTCCAGCGCCTCGTCGGGTGGGCGTTCGCCCCTCTGGCGTGGCTGCTGGGCGTGCCCTGGAGCGAGGCGGTGCAGGCGGGCTCGTACATGGGGCAGAAGACGGTCCTCAACGAGTTCGTGGCGTACGCGTCGTTCGGTCCGCACGTCCACGAGCTCTCCAGCGTGACGGTCGTCATCGTCACCTTCGCGCTGGCCGGGTTCGCGAACTTCGCCTCGATCGCCATCCAGATCGGGACGATCGCCAGCCTGCAGCCGGACCGTCGCGCACAGGTCGCCCGCCTCGGGCTCACCGCCCTGCTCGCAGGAAGTCTCGCCAACCTGGCGAACGCCGCGATCGCGGGCATCATCGCCTCCACCTAGCCGCCGAACGGGCGCAAATGTCGCGTCGAGCGGGCGCAAATCTCCGGTCGAGCGGGCGCAAATCTCCGGTCGAGTGGGCGCAAAGGTCCGGTCGAGTGGGCGGAAAGGTCCGGTCGAGCGGGCGCAAAGGTCCGGTCGAGCGGGCGGAGATGTACCGCCCGGGTAGGCGCACGAGGTGGCAGGGAGGGCCGGACCGTTCGGTGGGCCGGTACGCCTTAGGCTGGCTTCGCGGGTGAGGCAGGGCCAGGCCTTCCGGCGGGAGCCGGTGCGAGGGATGGGAGACGGCGTGGACAGCAGCCGGCAGGTGTCCGTGTCGGCCGTCATCGTCGCAACCACAGCCCCGCGCCGGCAGTAGCGCGATGTCGGTGTCGCTGTCCCGGCACCCGGTCGGCCCTACCGCGGTCCGAGGCCTACCCGCCACCGCCTGGTAGCCGGTCGGCACGCTCGCAGTGGCCCTGACCGTCCTCCTGCTCGCGTTGGCGGACCGCTACGGGCCGCACCGCGACGAGCTGTACTTCGTCGCGGCTGGGCACCACCTGGCCTGGGGCTACCCGGACCAGCCATCACTGACGCCGCTCATCGCAGCTGTCGCCGACCACATCGCTCACGGCA
>JAWWPH010000112.1:0-10617 GCA_033850875.1 Nocardioidaceae bacterium
GCGGATCCCCCGACTGCAGCGCTGTGGCATCGGCTGGCCTTCCTCGTCGGCGGCGGGGGAATCGGTTCGCCGATCCTGCCAGAAAGCCTGGACGCTCGAGGAGGCAGGTGGTGCGCCGGGGGGACAGGCGGAGATCAGCCAGTGTGAGCCGCTTGGGCGCTCTGTGTCGGTATGGAGATACAGGCACGTTGACGAGCCTCGGCCGAGGAGATCCCGGATCCGCGGAGGTCTTCAGTCGGTCGGTGAGGCCGAGGGTGGAAGGTTTAGTTCGCGGTGACACACACGGCGTAGAGCACAGCCGGAGAGCCGCCCGTGCCGAGAGGACCACAGTCGACCGCCAGTCAGTTCATGAACGAGTCGTTGCCGCGACGACCGGCCAGCGAAAGTCCGTGACAACGCCGCGCCGGGGTCGCGGCCTCTGAGACCTTCTGCACCCGTCGAGGGACGGCTTACCCCTGCGCCATGTCGACGAAGCGCGAGTAGTGGCCCTGGAACGCCAGCACGATGTCGCGCGTCGGGCCGTTGCGGTGCTTGGCCACGATCAGGTCGGCTTCACCGGGCCGGGTGGACTCCTTCTCGTACACGTCCTCGCGGTGCAGCAGGATCACCATGTCGCTGTCTTGCTCCAGCGACCCCGACTCGCGCAGGTCCGACAGCAGGGGGCGTTTCGAGGTGCGCTGCTCCGAGCCCCGGTTGAGCTGGGAGATGGCGATCACGGGCACGTCGAGCTCCTTGGCCAGCAGCTTGATCGAGCGCGAGAACTCCGACACCTCGAGCTGCCGGGACTCCACCTTCTTGCCCGACGTCATCAGCTGCAGGTAGTCGATGACGACCAGGCGCAGGTCGTGGCGCTGCTTGAGCCGCCGGGCCTTGGCGCGGATCTCCATCATCGTCAGGTTGGGCGAGTCGTCGATGAACAGCGGCGCCTCGGACACCTCACCCATCTTGCGCACGAGCTTGTTCCAGTCGTCGTCGCCCATCTTGCCGTTGCGCATGTGGTGGAGGGGAATCCTGGCCTCCGCGGAGAGCAGGCGCATGGTGATCTCGGTCCTGCTCATCTCGAGGGAGAAGATCACACTCGTCAGCCCGTTCTTGATCGACGCGGACCGAGCGATGTCGAGACCGAGCGTGGAGTTGTGGGTGGGAACCATCGCCCTGGTCACGAGGTAGAGATGGTCGGCGCTGTCGACCTCGACGCAGCGCACCGCGACGCTGGGCACCGGATGCGCCGCGACGACCTTCCAGCTCGTGTCGAGGCTGCGCTGGCAGCGCGGGCTCGTCCAGTGGGTGAGCGCGGCGCGGCCGGTGAGCGGCGCGGGGCTGGCGATGCTGTGGACGGCACCGGAGGCAAGCTCGTCCGCGAGCTGCTCCGTGGTCCGGACGCCGGACCCGAAGCCGCAGGTCGTCAGCCACTGGTGCGCGGCGTCGGCGACCACCGAGGTGCCGTCGGACAGCTCGACCCGGAAGCACGGCCGGTCGGCGAGGACCTCGGTCGCGGCGACGACACGCGTCGGCCGACCGTCCGAGCCGATCAGCTCGTCGCCGACCTGGACCTCGCCCATGGTGGTCCAGCCCTCAGGAGTCGGGACGGCGGTGTCGAGCGCCAGCGCCTTGCCGATCGCCGGCCGGGCGGCGACGATCACCATCTGGCCGCCGTGCAGGCCGTTGGTGAGCTCGTCGAGCTCGGCGAAACCGGTGGGTACACCGGCCATCATCCCGTCGCGGTTGCCGATCGCCTCGAGCTCGTCGATCGTGAGCTCCATGATGTCGGCGAGCGGGGCGTAGTCCTCCGACGCGCGCCGCTCGGTGACTCCGTAGATCTCCGCCTGAGCCTGGTCGACCACGTCGTCGACCTGTCCCTCTGCGGCGTACCCGATCTGGACGATCTTCGTGCCGGCGTCGACCAGGCGCCTCAGGATCGCCTTCTCTCGCACGATCTCGGCGTAGTAGCCGGCATTGGCCGCCACGGGTACACCGGCGACCAGTGTGTGGAGGTACGGCGCGCCCCCGGCCCGCACGAGGTCGCCGTTGCGGGTCAGCTCGGCGGCGACCGTGATCGCGTCCGCCGGCTCGCCTCGCCCGTTCAGGTCCAGCACCGCGTCGAAGACCAGCTCGTGCGCCGGCCGGTAGAAGTCGCTGCCCCGCAGCACCTCGACCACGTCGGCGATCGCGTCCTTGCTCAGCAGCATCGCACCGAGGACCGACTGTTCGGCATTCTCGTCCTGCGGGGGGGTCCGGCCCACTGGTCCGTCGCGGCCGTAGTCGTCCGGCACGGGTTGCGGACCGGTGTACTCGGCGACGCTCACGGATCTCCTCTCGGTGCTGCTCGAAGCGGCCCGGCTCTACGGGAGTGCCCCATGACGTCCGACGTTAGGCTGCAGCGCCGACACAACGGCCGGTGCGCCGCCGCCGGGCCGACACGTCGAGGCGATGCAGGGGAGTTCCGTGCGGGCCGTGCCGACGTTATGCGCAGTCGGCGGCTGCGGGAAGCGCGTCGTTCACAGGCGGCTGTGGATCTCCTGTGGACGGTGCGCCCGAAGGGATGTGCACAGCCTGGGGATACATCGGTGGATGACCTCCTGGCGGGTCCTCGGGGAACCGGCGTGACCTGCACCGTTGCCCGCACCCAGGTGTGGAGGACGAAAAAGGTGGAGGAGAATGCTGAGTCCCATGCTCCGGCAACCACCAGGTGAGACGCCGTCGGGCGGCCGAGCGGCCAGACGCCTGCAGGACCGTGAGATCGCGCGACTGGCCGTGCCGGCGTTTGCGGCGCTCGTTTCCGAGCCACTCTTCCTGCTCGCAGACGCGGCCATCGTCGGCCACCTGGGGACCCCGCAGCTTGCTGCCCTGGGAATCGCGGGAACCGTCGTACAGACGGTGATCGGCGCCTTCGTGTTCCTCGCTTACGGGACCACGTCGGCGGTGGCCCGCAACCTCGGCGCCGACCGGCGCGGGGATGCCTTGGAGGCCGGTGTCGACGGCATCTGGCTGGCGCTGGTGATCGGAGCGCTCGCTGCCCTGGCAACGTTGGCCACGTCGTCGCAGCTCGTGGACTGGTTCTCTCCCAGCCCCGAGGTCCGCGGCTTCGCTCTCACCTACCTGCGCATCGCCGGGTTCGGTATACCCGCCCTGCTCATGATGTTCGCCGCGACGGGAGTGCTCCGCGGTCTGCAGGACACCCGGACGCCGCTGCTGGTGGCGATCAGCGCGAACACCGTCAACATCGGCCTCAACGTGGGCTTCGTCTACGGTCTCGGCTGGGGGATAGCGGGATCGGCGCTCGGCACCTTGACAGCGCAGACGGCCGGGGCAGCTGCTCTGGTCCTCGTCGTCGCCCGGGTCGCGGGCGGCGCCGGTGCGGCCCTGCTCCCCCACCGCCGCGGCATGCGGGCGGCGTGGCGGGCCGGCGTGCCTCTGCTCGTCCGGACGTTGTCGCTTCGCGCCACGCTCGTACTGGCGACGTACGTCGCTACGTCGATCTCCACCGTGGCGGTGGCGGCGCACCAGGTGGCGTTCACGGTCTGGACGTTCCTCGCCTTCGCCCTGGACGCCATCGCGATCGCCGGCCAGGCGATCACGGGCCGGTTGCTCGGAGCCGGCGACGCCGCGGGCGCGCGGGAGGCGGCCACGCGGATGACCTGGTGGGGCGTGGCGTCGGGCGTCGTCCTGGGGGCAGCGGTCATCGCGGTACGGCCGCTGCTCGTACCCCTGTTCACCGACGACGCCGCAGTACGGCATGCGCTGACGACGGTGCTGCTGATCGTGGGCCTGCAGCAACCCGTAGCCGGTGTCGTGTTCGTACTGGACGGGGTGCTGATCGGTGCCGGGGACGGCCGCTACCTGGCCTGGGTCGGCCTGCTGAACTTCGCCGTCTTCGCACCCTTGGCGATGGCCGTCTGGGAGTTCGACGGCGGGCTCGTCCAGCTCTGGCTCGCCTTCGTCGCGTTCATGGTCATGCGGATGCTCACCCTGATCGCGCGGGCCCGCAGCGACCGATGGCTCGTGCTCGGCGCCATTGCCGTAGCCCGGACCGGGAGAGGTCCGGCGCCGGGCTCGGCGGCGATCAGGAGGCGACGACCTCGAGGTTGACCGTGGCGGAGACGTCGTCGTGGACCTTGACGGTGACCTGGTGAGCGCCGAGGGTCTTGATCGGGTTCTTCACCTCGATGCGCCGCTTGTCGATGTCGGGGCCGCCGGACGACTTCACCGCCTCGACGATGTCGGTCACGCTGACCGCGCCGAACAGCCGCCCCGTGGCGCCGGCCTGGGCCGGAACCCTCACTACCAGGCCCTCGAGCTGGGCCTTGATCTCGTCGGCGCGACCGAGGTCACGGACGTCGCGGACGGACCGCGCCTTCTTGATCGACTGGATCTGCTTTTCTGCTCCCTTGGTCCAGCCGATGGCCAGGCCCCGGGGCATGAGGTAGTTGCGGCCGTAGCCGTCCTTGACCTCGACGATGTCGCCGGGCGCACCGAGTGCGGAGACTTCCTGCGTCAAGATGAGCTTCACGGGTAGGTCTCCTCGTCAGCGAGCGCTGGATGTGTAGGGAAGCAGCGCCATCTCACGGGCGTTCTTGATCGCCGTGGCGACGTCGCGCTGGTGCTGGACGCAGTTGCCGCTGACCCGGCGGGCGCGGATCTTGCCGCGGTCGGAGATGAACTTGCGCAGCAGGGTCGTGTCCTTGTAGTCGACGTAGGTCGCCTTGTCCTTGCAGAACCCGCAGACCTTCTTCTTCGGTTTGCGGACGATGGGCTTCGCCATTGTGGTGCTCCCTTTCTCAGAGCCCGGCGGGTGCCGGAATGGTCGGATGGTTCACCTGGATCAGAAGGGTGGCTCGTCGGCACCGCCGGCGGGAGCCGCCCACGGGTCGCTTCCGACGCTCGCCCCTGCCGAGGTCCCCGCGGGTGCCGCCCACGGGTCGTTGCCGCCCCCAGCGAAGTTGCCGCCACCGGAGCTGGCGCCGGACCGCGAGGTCTTCGTGACCTTGGCGGTCGCATACTTCAGGGACGGCCCGATCTCGTCGACCTCGACCTCGAACGTGGTGCGCTTCTCGCCCTCTCGGGTCTCGTAGGACCGCTGCTTGAGACGGCCGGAGACGATGACGCGAGCACCGCGCTGCAGGGTCTCGGCAACGTTCTCGGCGGCCTGCCGCCAGATCGAGCAGCGCAGGAACAGCGCCTCGCCGTCCCTCCACTCGTTGGTCTGCTTGTCGAAGAACCTCGGGGTCGACGCCACCGTGAAGTTGGCGACGGCGGCGCCGTTGGGCGTGAAGCGAAGATCCGGGTCGTCGGTCAGGTTGCCGACGATGGTGATATTGGTGTCGCCTGCCATGTGTGATGGCCTCCCTTGGGCTGGTCAGTTCGGTGGGAACGACCGGGGGAATCGGTCAGAGCGTGCGGAAAATCGAGAGTCGCCGGATCGGCAGATCGGCGGGTCAGTGCACCTCGGGTCGCATGACCTTGGTGCGCATCACCGACTCGTTGAGGCTGAGCTGTCGATCCAGTTCTGCGACCGTAGCGGGCTGAGCCGACAGTGTGACGACGGCATAGATACCTTCGAACTTCTTGTTGATCTCGTAGGCCAGCCGACGACGGCCCCACACGTCGACCGACTCGACGCTGCCGCCGTCTTGGCGGACGAGGTTGAGGTACTGGTCGAGCGAGGGCTGTACGGTCCGCTCCTCGAGGTCGGGGTCGAGGATGACCATGAGTTCGTAGTTGCGCATGAGTGAGCATCCACCTCCTGTGGACTCGCGGTCACGGGCTTTCCGTGACAGGAGGTCACTGCCGTACCGATGGCTGCCGCGGGCGTCTCTCCCTCGGCCGGCCCTGGTCCGGCGGTGCTGCGATTCGGCCGTTGCACCGGATCGACGATGTCCAGATTATCAGCGGCCACGCTGCGGGCGGTAATCGTCGTCCACAGCCCCGGCCGGTACGTCAGGCCCGAGCGTCGCTGCTGTACCCGCGCCGAGCCCCGCCCTGCCCGTCAGCGAGCGCGAGCTCACTGGGTCGTGATGGCGTCGAGCACGTTGAGCTTGGCTGCTCTGCGCGCCGGAAGCACCGCCGCCAGGACGCCGACGACGGCCGCGAGCACCACGAACACTGCCAGCTGGGCCCAGGGGATCGACAACACGTCGATGCCGTCGTCGGCGATGGCGCGCTGCAAGGCGATCCCGAACGCGATGCCCATGACCATGCCGAGGACGGCCCCGAGCACGGAGATCGCCACCGACTCGAGTCTGATCATCCGCCGCAGCTGCCTGCGGCTCAGCCCGACCGCGCGCAGGAGACCGACCTCGTGCGTACGCTCGATGACCGACAACGCGAGCGTGTTGACGATGCCGAGCACCGCGATGATGATCGCCAGCCCGAGCAACGCATAGATGATGTACAGGAACTGGTTGATCTGCTTGGCCTGCTCGTCGGCGAACTGGTGCTGGTCCTTGAGCGTCACGGTCGGGTTGTCCTTGATCAGCGCACCGATCTGCCGGCGGAGCTGCGCGCTGTCGGCGCCGGGCTTCTTGGTGATGAACAGGGCGGTGTCGAGGGGCTTGATCCCTCCGCGAACCAGGGTGTGCAGGGTCACGAGGTAGTCGGTGGGGATCGCCGCCGACGCCTTGAAGATCCCGGCGACGGTCAGCCTGGCCGTGCCGCCCTGCATCTTCAGCACGATGGGGTCACCTACGGAGTAGTGATGGGTCCGTGCGGTGGTCGTGTTGACGAGGATCGCCTGGTTGGCGAGCGCATTGACCGCTCCGGAGGTCATCGGCACCTTGAGCGTGCGGGCGAGCTCGGCAGGGTCGGCGCCGTACGGGTACACCGTGTCGCCGTCGATCTTTGCGACTCCCTGCCGGAAGCGGGCTACCGCGGCGACGCCGTCGAGCTTCTGCACGGACGCGGCGATGCTCGGGGAGAAGCCCTGACCGACCGCGTTGGAGACGACGAAGTCGGCGATGAGGGTGGACTTGATCGACTTGTCGGTGCTGGCCTTGGCCGATGCTCCGAGGATCGACATGAGGGCGACCAGCGTCAGGCCGATCATGAGCGCGCTCGCGGTCGCGGCCGTGCGGCGCGGGTTGCGGAGCGAGTTCTCGGTGGCGAGAGTGCCGACCGTGCCGAAGGTCCGCTTGTACGCCGCTCCCAGTGCCCGGATCACCGGACGGCCCAGCACGGGGGACATCAGGGCGACGCCGATCAAGATGACGAGCATCCCGCCGCCGATGAAGGACAGCTCCTGGCTTCCGAACCCGGCGAAGCCCGCGACCATCGACGCGATGCCGAGCACCACCAGCGCGGCGCCGAAGACGAGGCGTCGTCGCAGCGAGGTCTCGGGAAGGGCCACGTCGTCGCGCATCGCCGCGACCGGCGAGATCCGGGCCGCCCTGCGCGCCGGTAGGTACGCCGCGATCATGGTCACGACGAGCCCGACCACGTACGAGACGATCACCGTTCGCAGGTGGATCGGGAAGGTGGCACCGGACAGGTCGAGGCCGATGGCGCCGAAGAGGGCCTTGAGCCCGATCGACAACAGGTAGCCCGCCCCGATGCCCAGTGTCGAGCCGACCAGCCCGACCGCGAACGCCTCGGCGAGCACGGAGCGGTTGACCTGCCGCCTGGATGCGCCCATGGCTCGCAGCATCGCCAGCTCACGGCTTCGCTGGGCCACCAGGATCGAGAACGTGTTGATGATCAGAAAGGTCCCGACGACCATCGCCACGGCAGCGAAGATGAGCAGGAACTTGTTGATGAAGCCGAGCGCCTTGCTGATCGCGTCCTCGTTGTCCTTCGCCACCTTGTCTCCCTCGCGCGCCTCGATGCCGCTCGGAAGCACCGCGTTGGCGGCGTCGGCCACCTGTTGCTGGGAGTAGCCGTCGGCCGAAGCCAGGGAGACCCCCGTGTACACATCGCGGCCGTGGAAGAACAGGTCCTGCATCCATGCCTTGTCGAAGATCGTCAGGGTTGCTCCGACCAGGCCGCCTTCGGACCCGAAGCGCACCAGGCCGACGAGCTTGGCCTTGAGGCTCGACACCTTCCCGGGGGTGGACAAGGTGACGGTGTCGCCGATCGCGTAGTTCGCCTTGTCGGCTGCCGACTGGTCGAGGGCGATCTCCCCCGGAGCGGTGGGCAGGGCTCCGGCCGCGAGGGTGAGGATCTGCTTGCCGGTGATGGCCTTCGCGTCGGTGTAGTTGAAGGCGAAGCCGGGAGGTCCGTTACCGCCGACGAGCTTGCCGTCCTTGCCGATCACCCAGACGTTCTGGACCGTGTCGTTGCCGTAGGCCTTCGCCACCTGCGGCAACGTGGCCAGCCGGTCGACCACGGAGGCGGGGATCGTTCGGGAGTCCTCTGCGGCGTCGATGGACCCCGAGCCCTTGGGCGCGACCTCGACATCGGCGGTGGTGCCCTTGATGATGCCGTTGAAGGCGCCACCGAGTGCGTCGGTGAAGATGAACGACCCGGCGACGAAGGCCACGCCGAGCACGATGGCGAAGCCGCTCAAGGCCAGCCTCAGCTTGCGGGCTACCAGGTTGCGCCAGGTGACCTTGAGCACCGTCAGGCCCCTGCCGCCGTGCCGGAGACAGCCTCCAGGCTGAGCACCTTCATCTTCTCCAGGACGGCGTCGGCGGAGGGTGACCGCAGCTCGTCGACGACCTTGCCGTCGGCCAGGAAGACGACCCGGTCGGTGTACGCGGCGGCGATCGGGTCGTGCGTCACCATCACGATGGTCTGGCCGTGCTCGTCGACGCTGCGTCGAAGGAAGCCGAGCACCTCGGCGCTCGCCGCCGAGTCGAGGTTGCCGGTCGGCTCGTCGGCGAACACGATCTCGGGGCGCGACACGAGGGCGCGTGCGCACGCGACCCTCTGCTGCTGTCCACCGGACAGCTGGTTGGGCCGGTGCTTGAGGCGCGTCCGGAGCCCCACCGTGTCGATCACGGTGTCGAACCAGGCCGGGTCGGGCCGCCGCCCGGCGATGGCCAGCGGGAGCTCGATGTTCTCCTGGGCGGTCAGGGTCGGCACGAGGTTGTACGCCTGGAAGATGAAGCCGATCTTGTCGCGACGAAGCCGGGTGAGCTGCTTGTCGCCCAGCCCGGACAGCTGGGTGTCACCGAGGTACACCTCACCACCGGTGGAGGTGTCGAGGGCGGCCATGCAGTGCATCAAGGTCGACTTCCCCGAGCCCGACGGACCCATGACGGCGGTGAACTCGCCCTCTGCGAAGTCGATCGTCACGCCGTCCAGGGCGGCGACCAACGCGTCGCCCTCGCCGTAGACCTTTCTCAAGTCGACGGTGCGCGCAGCGAACGGGTTGCTTGGACGGTGCGTGACATCCACGGACTGCTCGCTCATGAGATCCCCAACGGGTCGAGACGCGTGGCGCGTTCCCTCCGGCGCCACCGGTTCGACCACCGTAACGAAGCGCGACGACACAGGGCGAGCAGGATTTTCCCTGGCGTGACCCTTACCCGGACCCCGAGATCATCGGGGCTCGGACTCGCTCGGCGGCGAAGCCACCGGCCGCCGGCACTGTCCGCGGCGGGCTCTAAGGTGTGCGCCATGTCCCTGCTTGCCGTCGGCGGTCACGTCGACTCAGAAGACCCCATCGCCGAGGCCGCAGCGCGCGGCGCGACCCTCTCGCAGTTCTTCCTCGGCGACCCGCAGGGGTGGAAGGGCCCGAAGGTCGCCTACGCCGGCGGCGCCGAGGCCCTGAGGAACGCGGCCGCGGAGGCCGCGATCGACCTGTACGTGCACGCGCCGTACGTCCTCAACGTCGCCACGTCCAACAACCGCATCCGGATTCCTTCGCGCAAGCTGCTGCAGCAGACGCTCGACGCCGCGGCCTCCATCGCAGCCAAGGGCGTCATCGTGCACGGCGGCCACCTGCTCAAGGCCGACGAGCCGTCGGTCGGGCTCGACAACTGGCGCAAGTGTGCCGAGCGGCTCCACATTCCGGTTCCGCTGCTCATCGAGAACACCGCGGGTGGCGACAACGCCATGGCACGGCATCTCGACCGCATCGCGTTGCTGTGGGACGCCGTACAGGGCGCCGAGTCGTCCGCCGAGATCGGCTTTTGCCTCGACACCTGCCATGCGCATGCGAGCGGGGAGCGGCTCGACGACCTCGTCCCCCGGCTCAAGGCGATCACCGGGCGGATCGACCTCGTGCATGCCAACGACTCGCGCGACGCATTCGGCTCGGGTGCCGACCGGCACGCCAACCTCGGGGAGGGCACCATCGCTCCCGACGACCTGGTCGCGGTCGTCCGCCAGGCCGGCGCGCCGGTGGTGGTCGAGACGCCAGGAGGCGCGCAGGGTCAGGGCGGCGACATCGCCTGGCTTCGCGACGCCCTCGGCTGACCCCGGCGCCGTCGAGCGGGCGCGAATGTCGCGCCGAGCGGGCACAAATGTCGTGCCGAGCGGGCAGAAATGTCGGCTCGAGAGGGCAGAAATGTCGGGTCGAGTGGGCAGGAAGGTGCTGCAGAGGACCCGCTCGACGGTGCGGGCCGATGACGCGCCCCGTCGAAGGTACATATGCACCCGCTCGAAGGGGACATCTGCGGCCGCTCGCGGCAACAAATGCGCCCGCTCAAGGCAACATATGCGCCCTGTCGAGGGGACATA
>JAWWPH010000133.1:0-5019 GCA_033850875.1 Nocardioidaceae bacterium
GCTGGCGCGGCTTCGGACCGGATCGTGGCCCGGGCAGACCGTCAGGAAAGCGCCATCGCCCGTGCCCACGCCGCAGAGGACCGTCGAGCCGCAGCGACTGACAGACTCCTGTCGGCCGAGGACCGGAGGACGGCGTCGCTTGA
Source organism: Nocardioidaceae bacterium (assembly GCA_033850875.1). Lineage (GTDB taxonomy): Bacteria > Actinomycetota > Actinomycetes > Propionibacteriales > Nocardioidaceae > DASQEH01. The sequence continues at coordinate 144 of JAWWPH010000133.1, forward strand.
TCAGCTGACCGGGGCGTACCGCAGGGACGCTGGGATGGTGGAGCTGGAGCGGGAGACGGCGCGGGCGAACCGGACCGGGCAGGGGTTCGTGGTGGCGTTCCTTGACGTGGACGGGCTCAAGGTGACCAACGACTCTCTCGGGCACGCCGCCGGAGATCTCCTGCTGCGGCGGGTCGTGGAGACCCTGAGGACGCATCTACGTTCCTACGACCTGATCGTGCGGTTCGGCGGTGACGAGTTCGTGTGCGCGTTGTTGGCTCTCGACATCGACAAGGCCGCCGAGCGGTTCACCCTCATCCGTGCGACCCTGGCCGCCGCCGCGCACGCCTCCATCAGCGTCGGGCTCGCCGAATACCAGATCCACGACTCCCTCGAGACCCTCCTGGCCCGCGCCGACCAGGCGCTCCTGGCCGAGCGCCAACAGCGGCCAGGACGCACCTGAGGCACCCATATCCAAGAGACCCTCACGACGCTGTTCACACGTCGCGAGAGGATCGGCTCGGAGACGAGCCGTAAAGCCGCGAGAACCGATTTGAGGGTGCGCTGAACGAACACGGCGGACAGTTCTGCGGCCACCGACAGCGTCAGTTGAGAGCAAGAACCGAGCCGACCCAACAGCCCGAGAAGAAACAAGGGATCGTGTTCGATCTGGTCCGACCGATCGGCGGCACCTCACTTTCAGGTCACCACCGCGCGCCGAGACATGCCCCCAAGACTGGGAGCATGGCGAGCTCGGGCGGCCGTTGTTGTTCCGCGTACGCAGGCACCTCACCGGAATTACAGTATGGAAACCGAGTCATTATTAGCGAGTTCTGACTGAGAGGTGCGGACCATGGCAACCAGCCAGCTCACCGCCGCCGACCTGTGCGTCCGGTGCCACGCCCCGGCACCGGGGCCTGCTTCTGCTGAGTTCCTCGAATGGGACCCAATCGGAGACGGCGAGGCCGTCATCTGCCCCCGCTGCCTCACCGAGGCCGAGGAAGCAGCACTCTGACAGAAGCAACGCTACCCACGCAGCGGGTTGCGTCCGTCCGTCAGGACCCGCCGCGTCGATGCTCGAGTAAAGCCGAGAGGTGGGCGTCCACCCGGACGGCGTATTCCCACAGAGGGGCCCGGCGGGGACCAACACCAGGGCATTCGTCAACGAGATGAGGCGACCAGAGGGAACGTCATCGCCCTTGTGCAGGGCGACGAGGTGGTGCCGGCGGCGAGGAGGTCACCATCGGTCGACTGGGTCTCAACGTGGATGCCCTCATACGCGACCGGCCTTCCATTGCCAGCCGCGCTTAAGCATTTCGGCGCCCAAGCAACCCAGAGTCAACCGGCTCGTCGGTGCCATCAGGGCCGGGCTGCAAATGGGCCGAATGGCGCCGCTAAGTCGGTCTGGGCGTCCTCGCCAAATCCCAGCGGTCGACACTCGCCCGGCCGGTGATTTACGACCTGGGCATGCAGGCCATCACCGCTAGCCTTGACAACGACGAGGATTCACCGTCGTACATGACGCCAAGAGACATGACCCACCTGCGTGCGCTGCGCCGGTATTGCGTCGGTTCCGCGAGTGCCGCACCAAGGCAAGCAGAGGCAGTCCTCCGACCCGGAACACCGCTCGGGAACAGACCGGGGCCCCGTGCCGGTGTACGGTGGCTGGAAAGCCATAACGAGGTAGAGGCGTCATTTATCGCCGAACGCGAGACGACCTGGTGAGCGACTCATCCTTGTTGTTCGGCGCCGACATTCCGGCAGATTCTCGCCGTAGTGCACACGATCGCACGAGGAGAACTCTTGACCGGCGACTGGAACATGGGCTATCAACCGGTGGGCTCAGCCGTCGAGGAACCTGCGGTCCTGGGTCATGCCTCGATCAGTGCGGATCCTCAGACTAGGACCACCGCAGCCTCGACTGCCCCGGACAGCCATTCGACCGCTGGCGCTGACCTCGAGGCGCTGGCAGATCGGGCTGCCGTCATCGCGAGGGTCGCCGTGGACGCCGCGTCGAAGAGAACCGCGCAAGCAGCCGAGACTGCTCGGTGCGCGAAGGCATCCGCCGTCGCAGCCTCGGCGGGCGCGGTGGCAGACACGGCCGCGCGAACCGCTGTGGCTGTGCAACGCCGCGCCGACGCTGCGGCTGTGGTGGTATCCGACGCTGCGTCCAAGGCCGCGTTCCTGCTAGCCGCGAGCGCTCCGGACGGGGACGCCGCCGCGGCCCTCGCAGCCTCCCGACTTGGAGCCTCGGTGTCGGCCGCCGCAGCTGAGACTGCATGTGCGACTGCTAGCGCGGCAGCGATCGTCGCGGATGCCGTGGCTTCCGCCGCAACGAGAGCCGCCTCAACAGCGGCATCTGCCGCCAGTGCTGTCGAGCACGAGGTTTCCAAGGCAGCGGCCGAGGTTCAAGCAGTCGCCAACGGCACTGCCCGGGAGCTCGCGGAAATCAGTGCCCCACGGGTCGCCGAGGTCGCAATGGCAGCGCCAGCGGTCGTCGGAGCCGCAGTGGCTCGAAGCGGCGACGTCCACCAGAAGAGCCGGACTGGACACGACACCGCGCTATTGCCAAGTATGCACTCGAACCGTGGGGTCACCGCCGAGTACCTCGGCTAACGGCCCACGCGGTCTCAGCCGGGAAGACGCCAGGGAGCGCTCCCGCCGTCAGCACCCGGCAGTTTTGACCGCAACCGGGGTTCTGGGACCGGCACCGGTGTGTTGAGGGACCGTGAGGCACAGGGCAGTGTTTGCGACATTGTTCTCGGCGCCGTTGATCGTGCGGAACACCGCACGCTGCACGTGGACATCGCCTTGTACGGTTGAGGTCTCGAGGGACTCACCGCGAATGACCTTATGATTAAGGGGGCAAAATGGGCGATGCTTTCATGAATCGGCGCCGATCGGGTGTCGCTCACAGCTGAACGCCTGGCCATGCTCCACGTCGCACAGAAACTGGTCGCGTGCTAGGTTCATGAGTGCATTCCGAAGTGGAAACGCGGAGGAAAGACTAACCGCCTGCCGGACGAGCTCCGTCAACCGGGATCAAGGCTCCGGACCAACCCGGGTCGACCGTTGTGGTCGGCTCGGTTTCACGTCGCGAGGTCGAGGGCAAGCATTGATGGGCTGCACTGGGCAGCCGGCGGCGGTGCCACAGCTGCGTCATCGTCGGGCAGCCGCTTTGGGGGCAGTCACTTAAAGCGACGTTGGCCAGCGATTTGTGTAACGCATGTATCTCTATCGACCAGCGGTTCGCATACTCGAAGTATGCGTTCATGCCGTGGACGCGAGACCCCGGTGCTGGCCCTCCCCCCTGGGAGCTGGCAGCTGGGGTCGCCTATAGAGACCGGGGAAACGCGAAGCGATGTTGTCTCAGCACCTGTTCGCAAGCAGTGATCATAGGTTCGACGCGGAACGCTCCCTCACGGCTCACGGATACGACACATGGTGCGGTGACATCGGAGGTCGATACAGCGTTCTCGTTGTGGATCACCCTGACGCGTATCTCGACCGTGTCAACATCCTGATTCGCAAGGCATGCCCGACGATGCCCGGTCCCGGGCTAGGGGAATCGTCAGACACGTTGCTGGGGGTCGGCTTGGCCCGCCCTGAACGGTTGCGCCGGGGAATGGGCCGATCACAGTTCCGGGCCGACACTTCGGCGGTAGCTCGGCCACTCGTGCCCGTGCAGCGGCAGTGCGGCATCCCGGAGCACTGACCGACTCACCAGCCGGGGCGGTAGTCCGCGTCTGTGGGATCCCTAGCACCTTGTTCTTCAACATGGCTCAATTCTCGTTTCACAAGTCAGGAGCCTCCACGAAGCCTAGCCGTTCACGCCAACGATGATTTGTTGCGTCAGCGAGCCAGAGAACTCCTCGGCGCCGCACCCGGCCAGGCGCTTACCAACAACGTCTCCGCCTCGGGCGTCCATCTCGTGGACTGGGGCCACGGGGATCCCGAGTCTGTGAGCCAGCTATCACGCCGTCCTGTCTGAGGCCAGTGACCGCACTTACCACCAGACGCTACGCCATCGTGCAGCCTCCGCTGCTCTAGGCGCGGGCGGTGCGGCCTTGGGGATATCTGGCGCCCGAGGTTCGAGCCGGTGTGCGCTTGGGTCGAGGCTCCTGATCAGGAGATCTAACCGGGCGCCCTCTTCTGAAGGATGCTCAACGACCAAGGCTCGTCCGTTGAGAGGACCCACTCGAATGGCCGGATAGCCGCGAGCGTGAAGGGTTCGTTGCGTTGCTTCTCGCAGGTCGCTACTACTCAGGACAAATGGCGACAACATTTCTCTAGCCTTCCCCGCCTTCACCAGCTCTGCATCGCCTTCGTACCCAGGCGGTGGCGACCGGCCGAACGATGACGACACTGTGGCTTCTGGATTCCCCTGAATGGGATTCCGGCACACTATTCGCGTGCATGAGCACCCGGGTGCGAGTTCCTCGACAAGAGCCACAATCTCGATGACGGTGTAGCCGATGGAACGACCCGGGGTCGTCTGAATGCCCGACTGCAGCGTTCCCTTTTGACCCTCGCCAGACAGCTTGCTGTCGTCGCTCGGCTGGTCGGCTCGCCCAGCTTCTCGACTGGTTCAACAACGACCGAACCCACGAGTTGATCGACGACCTCAGCCAACGCCAGGTCAATCGAACTCACTAGGCTGAAACAAACCGCTCCGCCCGACCGGGCGAGACACCGAACCCGGCCTCGTGAAACTCGGGGATGCTTCGGGTCGATTCGGTTACGAGTTTCTGTACTGGATCAAGCGCGCCTCCGGCGCGAGGGTGCGCTGCGGGCGGCGCTTCGCGCCGTCCTCGCGCACCCGACACCGCAGTCCTGCGAGCACCGCCCAGAGTGCGACCACTTTGGGGAGCCGGACGCTTCCACTCACTTCCTAGCC